>NZ_JBSFTV010000011.1:0-203115 GCF_053591455.1 Streptomyces sp. NPDC003016 | reverse complement strand
ACCGAAGCCCAACTCCTGGGGCAGGTACTCCCACTGGATGCCGGTGTGCAGGACGAAGCCCGCCGGCCGAATCCGGCGGGGGCTCCGGGTGCGCGGGGAACAGGCAGGCGGCGGCCTAGCGGCCGGTCTCCTTCTCGTACGCCTTGAGGACCTCGTCCGTGGGGCCGTCCATCAGCAGCTCGCCCTTCTCCAGCCACAGGACGCGGTCGCAGGTGTCCCTGATCGACTTGTTGCTGTGGCTGACCAGGAAGACCGTGCCGGCCTCCTTGCGCAGCTCACGGATGCGCTGCTCCGAGCGGATCTGGAACTTCCGGTCGCCGGTGGCGAGCGCCTCGTCGATCATGAGTACGTCGTGGTCCTTGGCGGCGGCGATGGAGAAGCGCAGACGGGCCGCCATGCCGGAGGAGTACGTGCGCATCGGCAGCGTGATGAAGTCGCCCTTCTCGTTGATGCCCGAGAAGTCGACGATCTGCTGGTAGCGCTCGCGGATCTCCTCGCGCGTCATGCCCATCGCCAGGCCGCCGAGGATGACGTTCCGCTCGCCGGTCAGGTCGTTCATCAGTGCGGCGTTCACGCCGAGGAGCGAGGGCTGGCCGTCCGTGTAGACCTTGCCCTGCTCGGTCGGCAGGAGGCCGGCGATGGCGCGGAGCAGGGTCGACTTGCCCGAGCCGTTCGTACCGATCAGGCCGATCGCCTCGCCCCGGTAGGACGTGAAGGAGACGCCCTTCACGGCGTGCACCTTGCGTACGCCGGGCGAGTCGCCCTTGCCGCGCTTCATGATGCGGCTCAGTGCGGCGGTGGCACTGCCGCGCCCGCCCGCGCCGGCGTTGACGCGGTACACGATGTGCACGTCGTCGGCGATGACGGTGGGGACGCGCCCCTGGTTCTTGTCCTCAGCCACGGCCGTACCGCTCCTCAGCCTTCCAGAAGTACACGAAGCCCACGCCGCCGATCAGGAGCGCCCAGCCGAGGGCGAACGCCCAGACGTGCGGGGGCAGGTTGTCGGAGACGTAGTCGTCGATCAGGGCGAAGCGGACGAGGTCCATGTAGACGGCGGCCGGGTTCCACTGGAGCACGTCCGTGACCCAGAGCGGCAGCTTCTTGTCCCTCAGCATCTCCGGGATGGAGAACATCACGCCGGACGCGTACATCCACGTACGCATCACGAAGGGCATCAGCTGGGCGAGGTCGGGAGTCCTGCTGCCGAGCCGGGCCATGATCAGCGCCAGGCCGATGTTGAAGACGAACTGGAGGACCAGCGCGGGGACGACCAGGAGCCAGGACAGCGCGGGGTAACTGCCGAAGGCCATCGCGATGATCACCAGCACGATCATCGAGAACATCAGCTGCTGGAGCTGCTGGAGCGCGAAGGAGATCGGCAGCGAGGCGCGCGGGAAGTGCAGCGCTCTCACCAGGCCCAGGTTGCCGGAGATCGACCGGACGCCGGCCATCACCGAGCTCTGGGTGAAGGTGAAGACGAACACGCCCGTGACCAGGAACGGTACGTAGACCTCCCGATCCATGCCCCGGTCGGCCTCCAGGATCAGGCCGAAGATGAGGAAGTACACGAGCGCGTTCAGCAGCGGAGTCGCCACCTGCCACAGCTGGCCGAGCTTGGCCTGGCTGTACTGGGCGGTCAGCTTCGCCTGCGAGAACGCGAGGATGAAGTGGCGCCGGCCCCACAGCTGCCGGACGTACTCGATCAGCCCCGGCCGGGCACCGCTCACCGACAGGCCGTACTTGGCGGCGAGCTCCGCCGGGGTAAGTCCGTCGTCGGGAGATGGCGGGGCGCTCGTCGCGACCGCACCGTCATGGGTTGTGTCACTCACAAGTTGAAACTTTCGTGTTCAAGATGCGCAGGCAGTAAGGCGCAGGATCGGGCTCAGGTCCCGCGTGCACCCGATGCTTTCAGACCCGAGCTTGTCAGATGACAGGAGGTCGGCCCAGCCGGGTCAGGCGCCAGACGGTACGCCATCTCATGGGACGGCGGGGACCGGCGGAGGTCGTCCACCCCTCCTTGAAGCCGCCGAACCACGCCTTGAGCGCGGGTACGGAGGGGCGCCGCGCCAGCGTGAGCAGCAGCCACACACCGAGGTAGACGGGTACCAGGGGGGCCGGCAGATTGCGGCGTGCCAGCCACACCCGGTTCCTGGCCACCATGCGGTGGTAGACGGCGTGCCGGGAAGGAGCGGTCGTCGGGTGGTGGAGGACCATGTCCGCGCGGTAGTCGATCATCCAGCCGGCGTCGAGCGCCCGCCAGGCCAGATCGGTCTCCTCGTGAGCGTAGAAGAACTCGTCGGGCAACCCGCCGACCTCGGCGAAGACCTTGGTGCGCACGGCGTTGGCACCGCCGAGGAAGGTCGTCACGCGCGAGGAGCGCATCGGATCGGCGGCGCGCAGCCGCGGGACGTGGCGGCGCGCGGTCTCGCCCGTCCCGGGGTCCGCGATCCGGAAGCTGATGATGCCGAGCTCCGGATCGGCGGCGAAGGCCCGGCGGCACAGCTCGGCCGTGTCGTGGTGGGCCAGCAGACCGTCGTCGTCGAGGAAGAGCAGGATGTCCATCTCGGCGCCGCCGGGGCCGAACGCCTCGATGCCGGCGTTGCGGCCCCCCGGGATGCCGAGGTTCTCGGGCAGCTCGACGGTCCGTACGCCCTCGGGGACGCCCGTGACCGGGGAGCCGTTGCCGACGACCACCACCTCGACCCGGTCGCCGTCCTGCTTGGCGACCGAGTCGAGGAGGGCGCGCAGCTCGTCCGGGCGGTTGCCCATCGTGATGATGACGGCGCCCACCTTCATGCCCGTGCCCGCTGCGGCGCCCGTCACTTCAGCCTGCTCGAAGCGAGGATGGACACGAGGTGCAGGAACGTCTGCACGATCGCGATCCCGGCCAGTACGGCGATTCCGAGGCGGCTGAAGAACAGGTCGCCCTGGATGTGGTCGACGACCGCCACGACCAGGATGAACAGGCTCGCCTCGATGCCGCCGACCAGGCGGTGGAACTTCAGCGCGGCGGCCGCCCGGCGCGCCAGTGCCAGACCGGAGGAGCGCGGCACGGATGCCTCGTCCTTCACCGCGGGCAGGCCGCTGCGCGTACGGGCCACGTCGACCAGGTCGGTCTCCGCCTTGATCAGGATCGCCCCGAGCGCGGCGAGCGTTCCGAGGAACGCCCACAGCCACTCGGGCCGCCCGGCGCCGAACAGGTCCGCGCCGCGCAGCCCGAAGCCCACCAGCAGGGCCGCCTCGCACAGGTAGTGCCCGACGCGGTCCAGGTAGACACCGGTGATCGAGGTCTGCCCCCGCCAGCGGGCGACCTCGCCGTCGACGCAGTCGAGCAGCAGATAGATCTGGAACAGGACCACCGCGAGGATCGCACCGGTCAGCCCGGGGATCAGCAGGGCCGCGCCGCCCAGGACGCCCACGACGACCATGAGGTATGTGAGCTGGTTGGGCGTGATCCTGGTGTTCACCAGGTACGGGTCGATGTGCAGCGAGATCTCCCGCATGTACATCCGCCCGGCCCAGTGCTCACCGCTGCGCCGGTCCTTCACCCCGTCGGGGTGAACGACCGGACGGAGTTCAGCTACTGATGGTCTTGACATAGTCGGCGTAAGCGTCCCTGATCTGGTCTGCGGACAGGTCGAGGTGCTCCAGGATCGTGAAGCGTCCCGGTCGGGTCTGTGGTGCGTACGTGACGGCCTCGACGAACTCGTCCACGCTGAAGCCGATCTCGCCGGGGAGCACCGGCAGGCCGTGCCTGCGCAGTACGTCGGCGAAGAGGCCGGCGTCCTCGGTCGCCCCGCGCAGGTGCATCGCGAAGGCGGCGCCGAGGCCGACCTGCTCGCCGTGGAGCGCGGAGCGCTTGGGGTAGAGCAGGTCGAAGGCGTGGCTGATCTCGTGGCAGGCACCGGACGAGGGCCGGGTGTCGCCGCTGATCGACATGGCGATGCCGGACAGGACGAGGGCCTCGGACAGGACCGTGAGGAACTCGTCGGTGCCGACGCCGCCGGGGTGGCGCAGTACGGACTCTCCCGCCGTGCGGGCCATGGCGGCGGCGAGGCCGTCGACCTGCTCGCCGTTGACCCGGTGGGACAGCTCCCAGTCCGCGATCGCCGAGATGTTGGAGATCACGTCACCGATGCCGGACCGGACGAAGCGCACCGGGGCGTCGCGGATCACATCGAGGTCGATGACCATGGCGATGGGAGTCGGGACACCGTAGGAGCCGCGGCCGTTGTCGTTGTCCAGGATGGACACCGGTGAGCAGATGCCGTCGTGCGAGAGGTTCGTCGCGACGGCGACCATCGGCAGGCCGACCCGCGCCGCCGCGTACTTCGCGACGTCGATGATCTTGCCACCGCCGAGACCGACCACGGCGTCGTACCGCTTGCCCTTGATGCCGTCGGCCAGCCGGACCGCCGAATCTATGGTTCCGTCGGCGACGGCGTACCAGTCGGCGCCCGGGAGGACCGGCGCGAGCTTGTCGCGCAGGGCCAGTCCCGAACCGCCACTGGTCGCTATGGCGAGCTTGCCCGAAGCGGAGATCCGCTGGTCGGCCAGGAGGCCGGCCAGATCGCCCATGGCGCCGCGGCTGATGTCGACGACGACCGGGGACGGGATGAGACGTGTCAGTACTGGCACGCGATCTCACGGCCCTTCGCGAGGTCGTCGTGGTTGTCGATCTCGACCCACGTCACTTCCCCGATGGGAGCCACGTCGACGGTGAAGCCGCGGTTGACGAGCTCCTGGTAGCCGTCCTCGTAGTAGAGGTCGGGGTCGCGCTCGAAGGTCGCCTTCAGCGCGTCGGCGAGCTCCTCGGCGGCCTCGGGCTCGATGAGCGTGACACCGATGTACTCGCCGGTGGCCGTCGACGGGTCCATCAGCTTGGTGATCCGCTGGACGCCCTTGCCGTCCTGCGTGATGACCTTCATCTCCTCGTCGGCGAGGTTCTTCACCGTGTCGAGGGCGAGGATTATCTTCTGACCCTTGCCGCGGGCGTCGAGCAGGGTCTTCTCGACGGAGACGGGGTGGACGGTGTCGCCGTTGGCGAGGATCACACCCTGCTTGAGGACCTCACGCGCGCACCACAGGGAGTAGGCGTTGTTCCACTCCTCGGCCTTGTCGTTGTCGACGAGCGTGATCTTGAGGCCGTACTTCGCCTCAAGAGCCTCCTTGCGCGCGTAGACGGCCTCCTTGCGGTAGCCGACGACGATCGCGACCTCGGTCAGGCCGATCTCGGCGAAGTTGCCGAGCGTCAGGTCCAGGATGGTGGTCTCGCCGTCCACGGGCACGAGGGCCTTGGGGAGGGTGTCTGTGTAGGGACGCAGACGCCGTCCGGCGCCGGCTGCCAGTACGAGGCCGATCATGCGGGTTCTCCTTCGTCATGTACTGCGGGTGCTCCGGAGGACACCCAGAAGCGGATGGACTCCACGAGCACCACGAGCGCCACGGCCACAGCGAAGGCCGTGAGCGCCAAGGTGAGGTCTGTGTGCTGCGTCGAGGCCGACAGGATGGTGGTGACTGCCGCCACCACCAGCGTCCGGCCTTCGTGCCCGCCGATCGTCCGCACCAGCCACTGGGGCGGCGCGCCTGTGCCGCCGCGGATGCGGTACACCGTGTCGTAGTGATGGTAGGCGACCGCTCCGACCAGCCCGAAGGCGGCGGGGAGGGCACCGCTCGCGTCGGAGCGGGCGGCGAGGATCAGGATCGTGCCGTACTCGGCCGCCCGGAAGAAGGGGGGCACGAGCCAGTCGAGGGAGCCCTTGAGGGGGCGGCCGACCGCGAGGCCCGAGGTAACGGCGTACAGCAGGGCCGCGGCCACGGGCCACGGACCGCCGTAGGGCGCGAAGGCGGCGGTGGCGAGGACGGCCGCGCCGCCGAGCAGGGCTGTCACCGGCGGTGCGAACCGCGGGAGGCGGCGTACGGCGTTCCCGGTCACCGCGGCCACGGCCCGGGCGAGCGGTCCGCTGTCGGCGAGGTCGGCAAGTGCCTGGGCCGCCCGGTCGGTGCGCCGCGCCGTGCGGGTCAGCGAGCGCAGGACGCGCCCCGCGGTGGTGTAGAGGGCGGCGAGCGCGCAGCCGACGAGCAGGGCGTAGAAGACGATCCGCGGGGTGGTGACGGCGGTCAGGACCGCGATCATCGCCCACCGCTCGCCGATCGGCAGGACGATCATCCGCCGCGCCCAGACCGTCCAGCCGACGCTGTCGAGCTTGTCGGAGAGGGCGGCGGTGGGGCTCGTGTTGGACTCGGCGTCGTGGTTCGCCTCGTTGAAGGAGAAGTCCACGACATGGCGGCAGGTCTGGAGGACCATCGCGCCGAGCGCCAGCGCCCATACGTCGTCCCCGCCCCGGGCGGCCCCGAGCGCGAGGCCCGCGTAGTACGCGTACTCCTTGGCCCGGTCGAAGGTGGCGTCCAGCCAGGCGCCCATCGTCGAGTACTGCAGCGAGTAGCGGGCCAGTTGCCCGTCGGCGCAGTCCAGGACGAAGGAGAAGAGCAGCAGCGCGCCGGCCGCGACGTAACCGCCGCGGGTGCCGGTCGCCGCGCAGCCGGCCGCGATCAGCGCGGTGATCAGCGAGGCGGTGGTGACCTGGTTGGGGGTGAGGCCGCGGCGGGCGCACCAGCGCGCGAGGTAGCGCGAGTACGGGCTGATGAAGAAAGTGGTGAAGAAACCGTCGCGGGACTTCACGGCCGTACGCAGCCGCACGGCCTCCTCGTCGACGGAGGCGACGGCGGAGCGGGCCCGCGCGCGCTCGGCCTCGTCCGTGGCGACGACGGCGACCAGCGAGCCGAGCTCGGGCCGCTGCACGGCGGTGCCGCCCGCGTCGAGCACGGCGGCGACGGCGTCGGGGCCGGCCGGCGCGGTGCGCACCGCGTCGGCGAGCACGGCGCGGGCCTCGGGCTGCGCGGTGAGCGCGCCGGGGGCCGCCGCGACCGGGAAGCGCGGGTCCGTCAGCGCGAGCCGCAGGGAGTGGACATGACCGACGAAGCGCGGGTCCACGAGCGCGACCCGCTCACCGGCGGGCGTCGCGTCGAGGATCCGGGCGGTCTCGGCGGGGTCGGCGGCACCGGCGGACCGTACGTCGAATCCCAGCGACCGCAGATCGCCCTCGAGCGACGATCCGGGTACCGGCGGGCCGGTGAGGATGGCGATCGACAGACGAACTCACTCCTTGGAGCTGACATGGCGGGCTGGGCCGGCCCGGCGGGCCTCGCGTGACATGCGTCATCCCGGCCCGGCACGGGCAGGCAGGCATGTCGGCAGAGGTTATCGGATGTACGGAAGCAGGAGTTCACGGCCCGTTCACGCCCCGATAAGACCGGCCCGGAAAGCGGGCAACCCGCCGCGATCATCTTGGTCGATCAATGCCCTGCCCCACAAACCGCCCCCCCGCCGAGGACCGGACACCGCCTAGGGTGGCGACATGACGTGGCTGATCACAGGTGGGACGGGGTACATCGGCGCACATGTGGCGCGGACCATGGCGGAGGCGGGTGAGCGGGTGGTGGTGCTGGACGACGTCTCGTCCGGCATCCCCCGCCGGCTGCCCCCGGAGATCGCGCTCGTACGCGGCTCCGTTCTCGACCGGGAGCTGCTCGACCGCACGCTCGCCGGCCACGACGTCACCGGTGTGGTGCATCTCGCGGCGAAGAAGCAGGTCGGGGAGTCGGTCGAGCAGCCGCTGCTCTACTACCGGGAGAACGTGCACGGGCTGACGGTGCTCCTCGAGGCCGTCGTCGCGGCGGGGGTCCGGCGGTTCCTCTTCTCCTCCTCGGCCGCCGTGTACGGGGTGCCCGAAGCGGAGCTCATCTCCGAGGACGCCCCCTGCGCGCCGATCAATCCGTACGGCGAGACCAAGCTGGCCGGCGAGTGGCTCGTGCGGGCGGCGGGCCGGGCGCACGGCGTCTCGACCGCGTGCCTGCGCTACTTCAATGTGGCGGGTGCGGCGGAGCCGGAGCTGGCCGACACCGGAGTGTTCAACATCATCCCGATGTTCTTCGACCGGATCACGCGCGGCGAGGCCCCGCGGATCTTCGGAGACGACTATCCGACGCCCGACGGCACCTGCGTCCGTGACTACATTCACGTCGCCGATCTCGCCGACGCCCATCTGTCGGTCGCTCGGGCGCTGGCCGCCCGGGACGAGGTGACGGACCTGACCTTCAACATCG
This sequence comes from Streptomyces sp. NPDC003016, assembly GCF_053591455.1. Taxonomy (NCBI): domain Bacteria; kingdom Bacillati; phylum Actinomycetota; class Actinomycetes; order Kitasatosporales; family Streptomycetaceae; genus Streptomyces; species Streptomyces sp. NPDC003016. The sequence continues at coordinate 194,949 of NZ_JBSFTV010000011.1, read as the reverse complement.
GCCGCGGCGAGGGGGTCTCCGTGCGTGAGCTCGCCGACCTGGTGGCCGAGGTCACCGGCCGCACGATCGCCCCGGTGGTCGAACCGCGCCGCCCGGGTGACGCCGCGAAGGCCGTCGCCTCGTCCGAGCTGATCACCAAGGAGCTGGGCTGGGCCGCCGGGCGAGGGGTGCGCGAGATGGTCGTCTCGGCCTGGGAGGGCTGGTTGCTCCAGCACCCGGAGGCTGCCCGGAAGTGATCTTGCCAACGCTCTGACCTGCGGTCATTTCCGCAGGTCAGAGCAGATGACAACGGTGTTCAGTCCCGTGTTGCGGATACCCCCCGCCCGTAGTTCACTGTCACCTCGGCCAGATCATTCGCACCACCGGGGAGGCATCCTTCATGGGGGCTGGGCACGATCACGGGCACACGCACGGCGGGCCGCCGCCCACCGGCACGGCCGCCGCCGCGTACAAGGGGCGGCTGCGTATCGCGCTCGGCATCACCCTGACCGTCATGACGGTCGAGATCGTCGGCGGGCTGCTCGCCAATTCGCTGGCGCTGATCGCGGACGCGGCCCACATGGCGACGGACGCCCTCGGGCTCGCCATGGCGCTCCTGGCGATCCACTTCGCCAACCGCCCGGCCACGGCGAAAGCCACCTACGGCTACGCCAGGGCCGAGATCCTGGCCGCGCTCGCCAACTGTCTGCTGCTGCTCGGCGTCGGCGGGTTCCTGCTCTTCGAGGCCGTCGACCGTTTCATCACCCCGGCCGAGACCCGGAGCGGTACGGCGATCGTCTTCGCCCTCGTCGGCCTCGTCGCCAACATGATCTCGCTGTCCCTGCTGATGAAGGGGCAGAAGGACAGCGTCAACGTGCGGGGCGCCTTCCTGGAGGTCCTCGCGGACACCCTGGGCTCGGTCGCCGTGCTGATCTCGGCGGGCATCATCATGGCGACCGGCTGGCAGGCCGCCGACCCCATCGCGTCCCTGGTCATCGGCCTGATGATCGTGCCGCGCACCTGGAAGCTGCTGCGGGAGACGCTGAGCGTGCTGCTGGAGACCGCCCCCAAGGGCGTGGACATGGCGGAGGTGCGGGAGCACATACTCGGCCTGCCCGGCGTCGACGACGTACACGATCTGCATGCCTGGACGATCACCTCGGGCATGCCGGTGCTGTCCGCGCACGTCGTGATCAGCCAGGACTTCCTCGACTCGGTCGGGCACGAGAAGATGCTGCACGCCCTCCAGGACTGCCTCGGTGACCACTTCGACGTCGAGCACTGCACGTTCCAGCTGGAGCCCGGCGGTCACGCGGAGCACGAAGCGAAGCTCTGCCACTGATCTGCCGGAGCTGTTAAGGTCTTCGACGAGACATTCGCGTCTCGGGGACACGATGAGGGGAGATGAGGTTGATGACCGTCACGGTCGATGCTGCTGCGAGCAGTGTCCGGTTCATCCTCGACTCCCGGGCTCTCGGCTGACCCCTTCTTCGCGTTCTTCGCGTTCTTCGCACGCGTCGGCCGGAGCCCTCACACCCAAGGGTTCTCACGTTGACCGACAACGCCATGTTCGAAGCTTTCATGTCCCTGCACCGCGGGCTCCCCCGCCAGGGCCCCGGCTCCGACGCCACCACCCGCCACCTGTTCTCCCTCGCCGGACCACTGCCGCGCCGTCCGCGCGTGCTCGACCTGGGCTGCGGTCCCGGCCGGGCCTCGCTGCTGCTGGCGGCGGAGCACGACGCCGAGGTGACGGCCGTCGATCTGTACGGGCCGTTCCTCGCCGAGCTGCGGAACGCCGCCGAAGCGCGCGGGCTCGGCGACTCGATCCGTACCGTCGAGGCCGACATGGGCCGGCTCTCCTTCCCCGACGGGTCGTTCGACCTCGTCTGGGCGGAGAGCTCCGCCTACAGCATCGGCTTCGACACCGCGCTGCGTGACTGGCGGCGCCTGATCGCACCCGGCGGCGCCCTCGTGGTCACCGAGTGCGAGTGGAGGGTGCGGGAGCCCTCGGCCGGGGCACGTGCGTTCTGGGACCGGCACTACGCGCTGCGCGGGCGGCCGGAGAACACGGCCGCGGCCGTCGCGGCCGGCTACGACGTCCTCGGGGTGTACGGCCAGCCCGAGAGCGACTGGGACGAGTACTACCTCCCGCTCGGCGCGCGCGCCGACGCGGCGGATCCCGCCACGCCCGGCATGGACCGGGCTCTCGCCGCGACCCGCGAGGAGATCGCCGTGCGCGTGGAGCACGGCACGGCGTACGGCTACACCGGCTACGTACTGCGGCCGGCCGCCGGCCTGAGCTGACGCCTCGTCCGCTCCCGTCGTCCCCGGCGGCGGGAGCGGACATGCGGCCGGTCCCGCGAAGTACGGACAAGCCGCTTTTGTACGGCAGACTTGTGGGCCGGGAACCGAAGCGAAGGATGGTCATGCCGAGCACACCAGTCACCGCGGCGAACAGTTCGTCGAACGGCACAGCGGAAGAGATCCTGCTCGAGCTGGTCGACGAGGACGGCAACACCATCGGCACCGCGGAGAAGCTCTCCGCGCACCAGGCTCCCGGCCGGCTGCACCGCGCCTTCTCGGTGTTCCTCTTCGACGAGACCGGGCGGCTGCTGCTCCAGCGCCGCGCGCCCGGCAAGTACCACTCCCCCGGCGTCTGGTCCAACACCTGCTGCGGGCACCCCTACCCCGGGGAGTCGCCGTTCGCCGCGGCCGCCCGGCGTACGCACGAGGAGCTGGGGATCTCCCCGTCGCTGCTCGCCGAGGCCGGCACCGTCCGCTACAACCACCCGGACCCGGACTCGGGCCTGGTGGAGCAGGAGTACAACCACCTCTTCGTCGGGATGGTGCAGTCTGCGCTGCGGCCCGACCCGGAGGAGGTCGGCGAGACGTCCTTCGTCACGCCGGGCGAGCTGGCCGAGCAGCACGCGAAAGCGCCGTTCTCGGCGTGGTTCATGACCGTGCTGGACGCGGCGCGTCCGGCGGTCAGAGAGCTGACGGGCCCGGCCGCGGGCTGGTGACGGGCGGTCCTGCCAGGGGCAGGGCGACCCGGACGGCCTTTCCGCCGCTCGCGGTGTGCTCGACGTCGCACACTCCGCCGGCCTCCGCGGTGATCTCCCGCACCAGCAGCAGGCCGCGCCCGCCGGTCTGCGCGTAGTTCCGCTCCAGGGCCTTGGGCCGGTAGGGGTGGTTGTCCTCCACGGAGACCCTGATCCACTCCCGGTCGATCGCCACTTCGACGGCCAGCTCGGGAGAGAGCAGCGCCGCGTGCCGTACGACGTTGGTGACCAGCTCGGAGACGATGAGCAGGACTCCCTGCGCCAAGTCGTCGTGGACCGGTACGCCCTGCCGTTTGAGCAGATCACGGACGGCGTGCCGGGCCTGCGGTACGGAGGCGTCCGAGGCTGGGGCGGTGAAGCGCCAGACTCCTTCGTACTCTGCCGGGGCGTCCTCTCTCGTCACCACGCTCCGAGTGTTGAGAACGCGTGGGTCCGAGCCCGCCCACTGAACAGAAGTGAGCCGTAATCGGCGCCTTCTGACCGCTTCTCCTATGACGGCGTCAGTTGTGCGACTGTTCCTGGTCTTCCGGCGGCGGCGCCGAGACCAGATCGACCATCTGGCGGCCGCCCGTGCCGATCGCGATCAGGCCGAGCCCGTCGAAGAGCAGCGCGAGCGAGAAGAAGCAGCCCAGGACGTACAGGCTGCTGCGCGGCCAGTCGAAGAGGACGAGAAGGCCGAGCAGCACGCCGAAGGCGCCCTGCACGAGCGTCCAGCCGAACTGCGGGCCGCGCACCACCACGCTGCCGACCAGGCGGAAGACCCCACCGGTCAGGAAGAGCAGCGCGGCGAACATCGTCAGCGCCTCCGCGGTGCCGACGGGGTTGCGGATGACGACGATTCCGGCCGCCAGGTTCAGCGCGGCGACCACCACACCGAGCCAGAAGAAGTTCGAGCCGCGCGACTGGACCGCCTGGAGCAGCCCGACGAGGCCGCCGACCAGCAGCAGCCAGCCGAAGAGGATCATCGAGGTGAGGGTGGCGACGCCGGTGTAGACCAGGCCGACGACTCCTCCGAGCACGAGAACCGCGCCGAGGAGGGTCAGCCGGCCGAAGTCGCGACGGAGCCTCCTGCTCTCGGGTGTGCCTACGGGACCGGTCATGAACGACTCCTCACGTGGCAGCGTCCGCTTCTCGGCCCCTTCTTGATCATAGGTTCGTACGGTCCGGATAGCATCCGGCGCATGGAGCCACAGCTTGAGCACGCCGTCGCGGACGGGGTCGCCACCATCGTCATCAGCAACCCCGCCAAGCGCAATGCCATGACCGCCGGGATGTGGCGCGCGCTGCCGGGGCTGCTGGAGCGGCTGGCGGCGGACCGGGGCGTACGGGCGCTGGTCCTGACCGGGGCGGGGGACACCTTCTGCGCGGGGGCGGACATCTCGTCGCTGCGGGAGCCGGGCGAGGAGCCGCAGGGGCTCGCCGTGCGGGCCGAGGAGGCGCTGGCCGCGTTCCCGAAGCCGACGCTCGCCGCCGTACGCGGGTACTGCGTCGGCGGCGGCAGCCAGCTGGCCGCCGCCTGTGATCTGCGGTTCGCGGAGGAGGGCGCGTCGTTCGGGGTCACGCCCGCGAAGCTCGGGATCGTCTATCCCGCGTCGTCGACCCGGCGGCTGGTCGCGCTGGTGGGCCCTTCCTCCGCCAAGTACCTGCTGTTCTCGGGCGAGTTGATCGATACGCGGCGGGCGCTGCGCACCGGTCTGGTGAACGAGGTGCTGCCGGAGGGCGAACTGGCCGGGCGGGTGGCCGAGTTCACCCGGGTGCTGGTGTCGCGCTCGCAGCTGACGCAGGGCGCGGCGAAGGAGTTCGCCGACGGCCGCTTCGGCCGGGACGCGCACTGGGCCGAGCAGGCGCGCGGCAGCGGCGACACCTCCGAGGGGGTCGCCGCCTTCCTGGAGCGCCGGGCCCCGCGCTTCACGTACGGGCTCTGACGCGGGCCACGGCCGGCCCCGGGCCACCGGGGCCCTGTCCTGGTGACCGCGCCGGTACGCGACGGCCTCGGCCGGGGCCTCCTCTCCGGCGAGCCCGCGCCGTACGGCGGCCGGGGGTCGTACTCGACGAGCAGCTGGAGCCTCTGGGCGACCGTGTCTGCGCCGATCCGGCCGAGCAGGCGGAGTGCCATGTCGATGCCGGACGAGACGCCGGCGGCGGTGACGTACTTCCCGTCGAAGACGACGCGCCCGCCGGCCGGTTCGGCGCCGAAAACCTCCAGTTCCTCCAGCGAGAGCCAGTGCGTGGTGGCGCGGCGGCCCCTGAGGAGTCCGGCGCCGGCGAGTACGAGGGAGCCGGTGCACACGGAGGCGTTCTCGCGCAGCCAGTCGGTCAGGCGCGGGCCGGGGGCGCGGGTGTGCCCCGGCCGCCGGGGACGAGGAGGGTGCGGCGCGCGGGCTCGTCGGCGAGGGCGGCGTCGGGGACGAGCCTGAGCCCGCTGGAGGTGCGGACGGGAGCGCCGTCGAGCGAGGCGCTGCGGATGCGCTACGCCCCGGGGTCGCCCGCCTGGACGGCCGCGCCGGCGAAGACCTCCACGGGGCCGGTCACCTCGAGGCTCTGGACCTCGTCGGACAGGACGACGCGTACGGATCGCTGCGTCATGCGCCCGTCACTCCGGGCCCCGGCAGCTGTCCGCAATGACGAGAACCCCACCTTCGCCGCCAGGGGGTCCCGGCGCTTCCAGACGTACTGACCAGTCGGTAGCGTACGGTCATGACCTCTCTTCCCGCGCGCGCCGGCCGCCGCTGCCACAACGCCCTCAATCCGCTGCACTCGACCGTCTACTTCTCCCCCGACTTCGCGAAGGAGCTGGCGGGGGTGGGCATCGAGGACAGCAGCGCCGCCTACTTCGCGGGCCGGGGCGCCGCCATGGGCGCGGTCGGGGCCGGTGCGATCACCGCGACGTTCTACAACTTCAACCACGACCTCGTCGCCCGTCACGTGCCCGGGGTGTGGCGTACGGCGTCGCCCGAGACCGTGCTCGCCGCGCGGCTGCGCGCCGCGGACTCCACGCTGCGCCGGCTGCTCGGAGCGGAGGCCGTCGCCTCCGACGAGATGGCGGAGGCCGCCGGGCTCGCGCTGCGCGCCGCCGAGGCGTGCACCCGGCAGGCCCGTCCGCTGTACGCCGCCCACGCCGATCTGCCCGTGCCCGAACAGCCCCACCTCGCGTACTGGCACGCCGCGACGCTGCTGCGCGAGCACCGCGGCGACGGCCATCTGACGGCGCTGCTCGCCGCGGAGCTCGACCCGGTGGAGGCACTGGTCAGCCACACGGCGACCGGCAAGGGCATGTCGCCGCGCTGGGCCGTGACGACCCGCGGCTGGACCCGTACGGACTGGGAGGCGGCCGCGGGACGGCTGCGGGAGCGCGGACTGCTCGACGGCGAGGGCGAGTTGACCGAGGCGGGCACGGCGCTGCGCGCCGAGCTGGAGGACGCCACGGACCGGCTCGACGCGGCGCCGTACGCACACCTGGGCGCCGAGGGCACCGAGCGGCTCACCGAGCTCGGCCGCGGCTTCCTGGCGGCGGCGCTGGGAGCGGGTGCGTTCCCCGCCGATCTCACCGGCACGTGACATCGCCCGCCGCGCAGGGCGTTTGCGCCGCGTGATGACGGACACCCGAGCTGTGTCGGACACCGAGATGCGTGTCGGGCACCGATACAGCAGGAGGTACACCGTGTTGCGTGCGATTGCAGATGGACTCCGGATGATCGGCTCGGCCATCGCGACAGTGGTGACCCTGCCCTTCCGGCTGGTCGCCCAGCTCTTCGGCGGCGCGTCGAGCACCGCGTCCCGCGGCGGTGGCCGCGCGCGCCGCGCCTGACCGTCCGGCCGGGGCGCGCGCGACACGGGACCCGACGACCCTGCACAATGCAGGCTCAAGCACAGCCCGCAGGAGAAGGCGAGTCGGGAACATCGTGACGACGTCCATCGAAGGCAGGATCGCCGAGGAGCTCGGCGTAAAGGAACGGCAGGTCCGGGCCGCCGTCGAATTGCTCGACGGCGGCTCGACCGTGCCGTTCATCGCTCGCTACCGCAAGGAAGCGACCGAGATGCTCGACGACGCGCAGCTGCGCACGCTGGAGGAGCGGCTGCGGTATCTGCGGGAGCTGGAGGAGCGGCGGACCGCGGTCCTGGAGTCCGTACGCGAACAGGGCAAGCTGGACGCCGCCCTCGAGGCGCGGATCCGGGCCGCCGACACCAAGGCCCGGCTGGAAGACATCTACCTGCCGTTCAAACCCAAGCGCCGGACGAAGGCGCAGATCGCGCGCGAGGCGGGGCTGGAACCGCTGGCCCGGGGACTGCTGGCCGACCCTTCGGTGGAGCCGCTCGCGGCCGCCGCCGCGTTCGTGGACGCGGCGAAGGGCGTGGCCGATGCCCAGGCCGCCCTGGACGGTGCGCGGTCGATCCTGACGGAGACCTTCTCCGAGGACGCCGATCTGATCGGTGAGGTGCGGGAGCGCATGTGGTCGCGCGGGCGGCTGGTCGCGAAGGTGCGCGAGGGCAAGGAGGAGGCCGGCGCCAAGTTCGCCGACTACTTCGACTTCGCCGAGCCCTTCACCGCGCTGCCCTCGCACCGGGTGCTCGCGATGCTGCGGGGCGAGAAGGAGGACGTACTCGATCTGGTGCTGGAGCCCGAGGAGCCGTCGGAGGCTCCCGGTCCCTCCCCGTACGAGAACATGATCGCCCGGCGGTTCGGGATCTCCCAGCAGGGCCGGCCCGGCGACAAATGGCTCGGCGACACCGTGCGCTGGGCGTGGCGGACCCGGATCCTGGTGCACCTGGGGATCGACCTGCGGCTGCGGCTGCGGACCGCCGCGGAGGACGAGGCGGTACGGGTCTTCGCGGCCAACCTGCGGGACCTGCTGCTGGCGGCGCCGGCCGGGACGCGGGCGACCCTCGGGCTCGACCCCGGTTTCCGTACGGGCGTCAAGGTCGCTGTGGTGGACGCCACCGGGAAGGTGGTCGCGACTGATGTCATCTACCCGCACGTGCCCCGGAACAAGTGGGACGAGTCGCTGGCGACGCTGGCGCGGCTCGCCAGGGAGCACGCCGTCGAGCTCATCGCCATCGGCAACGGCACCGCGTCCCGCGAGACCGACAGGCTCGCCGGTGAGCTGTGCGACAAGCACCCCGAGCTGAAGCTGACGAAGGTCGTGGTCTCGGAGGCGGGTGCCTCCGTGTACTCGGCCTCCGCTTTCGCCTCGCAGGAGCTCCCGGACATGGACGTGTCGCTGCGCGGCGCCGTGTCGATCGCGCGGCGGCTCCAGGACCCGCTCGCGGAGCTCGTGAAGATCGACCCCAAGTCGATCGGGGTCGGGCAGTACCAGCACGACCTGGCGGAAGTGAAACTGTCGCGCTCGCTCGACGCGGTGGTCGAGGACTGTGTCAACGGGGTGGGCGTCGACGTCAACACCGCTTCGGCGCCGCTGCTTTCGCGGGTGTCGGGGATCAGCTCGGGGCTCGCCGAGAACATCGTCGCGCACCGGGATGCGAACGGCCCGTTCCGGTCCCGGAAGGGGCTCAAGGACGTGGCGCGGCTCGGCCCGAAGGCGTACGAGCAGTGTGCGGGCTTCCTGCGGATCCGGGGCGGCGACGATCCGCTGGACGCGTCGAGCGTGCACCCCGAGGCGTATCCGGTGGTGCGGGCGATGGTGAAGACGGCGGGGAGCGCGGTCGGAACGCTCATCGGGAACACCGCGGTGCTGCGGTCGCTGCGGCCGGCCGACTACGTGAACGACACGTTCGGTCTGCCGACCGTGTCGGACATCCTGAAGGAGCTGGAGAAGCCGGGGCGCGACCCGCGGCCCGCGTTCAGGACGGCGACCTTCAAGGAAGGCGTCGAGAAGCTCGGCGACCTGGAGTCCGGAATGGTCCTGGAGGGTGTGGTGACGAATGTCGCCGCGTTCGGCGCCTTCGTGGACGTGGGCGTTCACCAGGACGGGCTCGTGCATGTGTCGGCGCTGTCGAAGACCTTCGTCAAGGACCCGCGGGACGTGGTGAAGCCCGGCGATGTGGTGAAGGTGAAGGTGCTGGAGGTCGACATCGCGCGCAAGCGGATCGCGCTGACGCTCCGGCTCGACGACGACGCGGCGGCGCCGCGGGCCGGCGGTGGGCGTGGCGAGGGCGGCCGGGACGAGGGCGGCGGGCGCCGTGAGCGCGGCTCCGGCGGCAGGCCTCCGCAGCAGCGGCAGGGCCGTCCGCAGCGGGGCGGCGGCGGCAAGGGCCAGGTCCCGCCGCCGGCGAACAGCGCGATGGCGGACGCGCTGCGCCGCGCGGGGCTGACGGACCCCGGGAGCAAGGGGCGGAGCGGCCGGAGCTAGGACGCGGCCGGCTCCGGTGGTACCCGGGGTGGTGCGGGTACCACCGGAGCCGGCGGCTCGGGTCCGTGCGCGCGGGTTACGGCGTGATGTTCTGGTTCAGGTGGAACAGGTTCCCCGGGTCGTACGCCCTCTTGACCTCGACGAGGCGGTCGTAGTTGCCCCGGTAGTTGGCCCTGATCCGGTCCTGGTCGTCCCCGGCCATGAAGTTGACGTATCCGCCCTCCTCCGAGTGCGGCGCGGTGGCCCGGTAGTAATCGCGCACCCACGCGGTGTTGGCCTCGTTGTCGGCGGGGTCGGGCCACATCCCGGCGACGACGGTGGCGAACGAGGCGTCCCGGTAGGCGAAGGCCGTTTCGTCCGGCGCCACGCGGTGACAGGCACCGTTGACGGGATAGATGTGGACCGTCGAGTTCACGGCGGGCACCCGTGGCCCGTGCTCCAGGTGCGCTTCGATCGCGGCGTCGCTGAGCTCGGTCACGAAGTTGGCCTTCCAGTAGTGCTGGAGGCCGGGCGGCACCAGCGCGTCGAAGGCGCTGTTGAGTGCCGGGTACGGCATCGGGCCGACGTGCTCGGCGACCACCGGCGCCAGGTCGTGGAACGGCTGGAGGGCGCGCTGTCCCTCGTCGAGTGGCCCGGCCCAGCACGTCACGAGCAGGATGAAGGTGTCGCCGTGCCGGTCCCGGGGGATGAACGGGAGCGGCGGGGCGATCTGGAAGGCCGGGAACACCCCGAGTTCCTCGGGCGCTTCGGCGATGAGCTCGCGGAAGCCCCTCAGGACGGTGGCGGCGTCTTCCAGTTCGTAGAGGATCGGCCCGCCGTAGATGTCCCCGACGGGAGCGAGCCGGAACTCGAAGGAGGTCACCGCGCCGAAGTTGCCGCCGCCGCCGCGCAGGGCCCAGAAGAGGTCGTCGTGCTCCTCCTCGCTCACGACGAGCAGCCGGCCGTCCGCGGTCACCACATCGGCCGAGACCAGGTTGTCGCAGCTCAGGCCGAGTCCGCGGGCCAGGTGCCCGATACCGCCGCCGAGGGTGAGCCCTCCGACGCCGGTGGTGGAGATGATCCCGCCGGTCGTGGCCAGACCGAAAGCGTGGGCCGCCGCGTTGAAGTCGCCCCAGGTGGCTCCGCCCTCCGCGCGCGCCGTCCGCCGCACGGGGTCGACGCGGACGCCGCGCATCCGGGACAGGTCGGCCACCACCCCGCCGTCGCAGGTGCCGAAGCCGGGCACGCTGTGCCCGCCGCCCCGCACCGCCAGGTCGAGCCCGTTCTCCCGTGCGAAGTCGACCGCGGCCATGACGTCGCCCGCGCCGGCGCAGCGCACGACGGCGGCCGGCCGTTTGTCGATCATGGCGTTGTAGACCGTGCGTGCCTCGTCGTACCCCTCGTCCTCGGGGGTGACGACCGGCCCGCGGACCCGTTCGCGCAACTGGTCGGTCGAGTGTTCGCCCATGACTCTCGCTCCTCGTGCCCTTGTTCCCGCGGCTCCGCTCGGAAGGCGCGGCGCCTTGGGGCAGCGGCGTGGAGGCGCGGCGGCGCGACGAGGTACGGCGTCCTTGCCAGGGAGCTCTCCCGCTCGTCTGCCACAGGGCCGGCCTCTTTCCACGCTACGCCGATGGGGTGAAGCCTCAACCCGGAGCCCGTACGGACCGCCCCGGGACGGGGAGCGGCGTCAGACCTCGGTGACCTTGCCGTCCGCGACCTCGATACGCCGTGTCGTGCTGACCGCGTCCAGCATGCGGCGGTCGTGGGTGACCAGCAGCAGCGTGCCCTCGTACGAGGCGAGAGCGGACTCCAGCTGCTCGATCGCGGTCAGGTCGAGGTGGTTCGTCGGCTCGTCGAGGACGAGGAGGTTCACGCCCCTGCCCTGGAGCAGGGCGAGCGCGGCGCGGGTGCGCTCTCCCGGGGAGAGCGTGGTGGCGGGGCGCAGGACGTGCTCGGCGCGCAGGCCGAACTTGGCCAGGAGGGTGCGTACCTCCGCCGGTTCCGTGTCGGGAACGGCCGCGCAGAAGGCTTCGAGCAGGGACTCGGAGCCGTAGAACAGGCCGCGGGCCTGGTCGACCTCGCCGACGACGACACCCGGGCCGAGCGCGGCGTACCCCTCGTCCAGCGGGAGGCGGCCGAGGAGGGCGGCGAGCAGCGTGGACTTGCCGGCGCCGTTGGCTCCGGTGATCGCGACGCGGTCGGCCCAGTCGATCTGGAGCGACGCCGGGCCGAAGGAGAAGTCGCCGCGCCGGACCGACGCGTCGCGCAGGGTCGCGACGACCGCGCCGGAGCGCGGGGCCGCCGCGATCTCCATGCGCAGCTCCCACTCCTTGCGGGGCTCCTCGACGGCGTCGAGGCGCTCGATCATGCGCTGCGTCTGGCGTGCCTTGGCGGCCTGCTTCTCGCTCGCCTCGCTGCGGAGGTTGCGGCCGAGCTTGTCGCTGTCGGTGGCCTTGCGGCGGGCGTTCTTGACGCCCTTGTCCATCCAGCCGCGCTGCATCTGGGCGCGGCCCTCGAGGGCGGCCTTCTTGTCGGCGTACTCGTCGAAGTCCTCACGGGCGTGGCGGCGCGCCCTCTCGCGCTCCTCCAGGTAGGCCGCGTAGCCGCCGCCGTAGAGCTTGATCTGCTGCTGGGCGAGGTCCAGCTCCAGGACCTTGGTGACCGTGCGGGTGAGGAACTCGCGGTCGTGGCTGATGACGACCGTGCCGGAGCGCAGGCCGGAGACGAAGCGTTCGAGGCGCTCCAGGCCGTCCAGGTCCAGGTCGTTCGTGGGCTCGTCGAGGAGGAAGACGTCGTACCGGGAGAGGAGGAGGGAGGCGAGGCCCGCGCGGGCCGCCTGGCCGCCGGAGAGGGCGGTCATGGGGTGGTCGAGGCCGATCGCCAGGCCCAGGGTCGCCGCCACCTCCTCCGCGCGCTCGTCCAGGTCGGCGCCGCCGAGGTCGAGCCAGCGTTCCAGGCTGTCCGAGTACGCGTCGTCCGCGCCCGGGGTCTCGTCGACGAGTGCCTGGGTGGCCTCGTCGAGGGCGCGCTGGGCGGCGGCCACTCCGGTGCGCCGGGCGAGGAAGTCCCGTACCGTCTCGCCCTCGCGGCGCTCGGGCTCCTGCGGGAGATGTCCGACGGTGGCGGTGGGCGGCGAGAGCCGCAGCTCGCCCTCTTCCGGGGTGTCGAGCCCGGCGAGCAGGCGCAGCAGCGTGGACTTGCCCGCGCCGTTGACACCGACGAGACCGATCACGTCGCCGGGCGCGACGACGAGGTCGAGCCCGGAGAAGAGCGAGCGGTCGCCGTGGCCGGCGGCGAGATCTTTGGCGACGAGGGTTGCAGTCATCAGGGCTCCGATCCTACCGAGCGTCCGGAGCGGGCCGGCGGGCGGCGGCGGGAGGGGGTGCGGTCCGGGCGCGGGCGCGGGTGCGGGCGCGGGCGCGAGCGCGGGCGCGAGCGCGGGCGCGAGCGCGGGCGCGGGCGCGGGCGCGGGCGCGGGTGTCAGTGGATCATTGGGGCTGTCAGTACGGCTCCCCTCGTGCGCGCCACGAGGAACGACCGGCCCTTCGTCACTTGCCTGTCCAGTGGTATTCGGTGCTTCCCCGGCTCCAGCACGCCGTCGAAGACCTCGTGGCCGTGCGCCCGGCGCAGCCGGTCCAGGCGGTACGCGATCAGCTGTACCCGGCAGGTGGACGTCACCTCGACCCCTGCCTCGCCCTCCGCCGCCACCAGCCGCGTGAGGCGGCGCTGCTCCGGTGGGCTGCGGTCCAGGGCGGCCTCTGTCCGGGCGACCGGCAGGGGGACGACCGGGGCCAGGCCGTCCACCTGGGCGACGTCCGCTCCGGCCCGGTCGAACGCCGCCCGGACGGCGGCGCGTTCGCTCTCGTCGACGGTCCTGCCGAAGACCACCGCTCCGTACGCCCGCAGTTCGTCGGGCGGGACGTCGGCCGCGTCGCGGGTGATGTCCGCACCGATGTTCACCGTGCGCAGGGCCGCGGCGAGCTTCGCCAGTACGCCGACGCGCGCGCCGATCAGCAGGACGCGGCGGCGCGGCGGCGGCTCCTGGCCGCCGTCGGCCGGCCGGCGTTCCAGGGCGGCCCGGTACTCCTGGCCGCGGAAGCGGAACGGGCCTGTCCCGTGGTAGCCGTTCAGGTCCAGGTCCGCGGTCCCGGTCGTCTGCCAGGCGAAGTCCCGCCAGACGAAGTCGTCCCCGCCCGCTCGATGACGGCGGTGACCGCGCCGCACTCCAGGCTCTCGCATTCGGGGCAGCCGTAGATGACGTACCTGCCGTCCTCCAGGGGCGCGTCCTCTTCGAGGAGCAGAGCGCGTACCTGGGCGGTGAGGATGGCGGGCGGTACGTCGGAGGCGAGCGGTGAGACGGCGTCGAGGTCGGAGAGCCGGCGGAGGAGCGGGCGGCCGTCGACGACGAAGTCCATGAAGTCGCGGTGCACTTGGTAGTCGCCGTTGACGGGAACACCACCGGCACGCATTGCCGGAGCCGGCCCGAAGGACGCGTAGCCGGCAGACATGTCCTGAGTATTCCCAGCCGCGACGCGAGGTGAGCACGCGTCGCGCATTCCGTCGGCGGTGGGGCGCCGGGATGCCCGGCCGTACGGGGACCGGTGCCCTGGCATGCGACGCGAGGGCGGGTGCGTCCTGCCGGTCAGGGGTGGTTGTTGCGGTCGTCCCGGTCGTCCGTACCGGTCCGGGGGCCGCCGCCGGCCTCGGGGCCCGGGCCGATGCGGATCTCGAACTCGCCGGCGTACTTCTCGTGGCCCGCGATCACGGCGCTCTCCACCGCCTCCTCGGCGATCTCACCACGGACGATCAGCGGGTCCTGACGCAGGTCGCGCATGAGGGACAGGCACATGCCCACCATGACCAGCACGAAGGGGGCCGCGACGAGGATGGTGAGGTTCTGGAGTCCGGCGAGCGCGTTGCCCTTGCCGTGGCCGACCAGCAGCATCACGGCCGCCACCGCTCCGGTCACCACGCCCCAGAAGACGACGACGAGCCGGGCCGGCTCGAAGGTGCCCCGCTGGGAGAGCGTGCCCATCACGATCGAGGCGGCGTCGGCCCCGGAGATGAAGAAGATGGCCACCAGGACCATGACGAGCAGGCTCATCACGCCGGCGACGGGGAACTCCTGGAGTACGGCGAAGAGCTGGCCCTCGGGTGTGACCTCGTCCCCGAGCCGTCCGCGCTCCTGGAGCTTCATCGCCGTACCGCCGAAGACGGCGAACCAGACCAGGCTGACGGTGCTGGGGACGAGGATGACACCGCCCACGAACTGACGGATCGTACGGCCGCGGCTGATGCGGGCGATGAACATGCCGACGAACGGCGTCCAGGAGATCCACCAGGCCCAGTAGAAGACCGTCCAGCTGCTCAGCCAGTCGGCGACGTCGCCGCCGCCGGTCGCCGCCTCGGTGCGGCCGGCGAGCTGGGGGATCTCGTCGACGTAGGAAGCGAGGGAGGTGGGGAGGAGGTCGAGGACGAGGACGGTCGGGCCCGCGACGAAGACGAAGGCCGCGAGGACCACGGCGAGGACCATGTTGGTGTTGGACAGCCACTGGATGCCCTTCTCGACACCGGAGACGGCCGAGAAGACGAAGGCGACGGTGAGCACTCCGATGATGGAGATCAGGAGTCCGGTGCCGGCCTTCTCCATCCAGCCCAGTTCGCGGAATCCGCTGCCGATCTGCAGGGCGCCCAGGCCGAGGGAGGTCGCGGAGCCGAAGAGGGTCGCGAAGATGGCGAGGATGTCGATCACCCGGCCGGGGGTGCCGTCGGCGCGCTTCTTGCCGATCAGCGGCTCGAAGACGGCGCTGATGGTCTGCCGTCTGCGGCGCCGGAAGGTGCTGTACGCGATGGCGAGCCCGACCACCGCGTAGATCGCCCAGGGGTGGAGGGTCCAGTGGAAGAGGGTGGTGGCCAGGGCCGTCTGCATGGCGTCCGCCGAGTCGGCGGGGTCGGTGCCGGGCGGCGGGGTGGTGTAGTGCGCGAGCGGCTCGCTGACGCCGTAGAACATCAGGCCGATGCCCATGCCCGCGCTGAACATCATCGCGACCCAGGAGACCGTACGGAATTCGGGCCCTTCGTGCTCCTGGCCGAGCGGGATCCTGCCGTAGCGGCTGATGGCGAGCCAGAGAGCGAAGACGACGAACCCGGAGGCGGCCAGGACGAAGGCCCAGCCGCCGTTGTGGATCAGGCCGCTCAGCATCTTGTCGGAGACGGCCTCCAGCGTCTTGGTGAAGACGGAGCCCCAGACCACGAAGGCGAGGGTGAGAACGGCCGTCACGCCGAACACCACCCGGTCGGTCCGGGGCGTCTCGTCCTCGTGCGGGTGGCGGCCCGGGAGAGCCGCCCTGACGGGCAGCCGCAGCCGTTGAGCCGGTCTCTGTTCGTGCGACACAAGCGGCACCTTTCAGGGATTCACGGAGCCAGATTTCGCTCCCCCGTACCCCCTACCACATGTGTCGCACGTCACAGCCTCTCAGCAGGTGGTGTCGGGCCGCCCGGCGGTGAGGTGGTAGGCCGCACGCTCGTCGAGCAGAAGGACGGCCAGGGCTCGCCGGGACTGGCGGAGGGGTACGTAGGCCCCCTCGGCACCCGGGCGGGACACGACACCGTGCAGGGTCAGCTCATCCCGTACGTCCGCGTACTGCGCCGCGGAGAGGTGGTAGCCGCAGGGCGGGTCCTGGAGGGTCTCGGCGGGCTCGGCCGGGTCGTTGTCGGCGCCGCCGAGGTGGACGGGGCCCCGGTCCGCGAAGCCCGCGCGACGTGCCTGGGCGGTGGCTGCCCCGATGCGGCCGCGTCGCTCGTGCGCGTAGGTGAACGCACTGTCCAGAGCCGCCAGTTGGGTGTCGACACGGCGCTTGTTGTTGAGGGCGGGGTCCTTCTTCTCCGCTTCGGTGAGGGGGTCGACGCGGGTCTCCACCAGGAGGCCCACGGAGTGCTTGATGCCCGCCGTGTTGCGCAGGATGCGCTCCTGGCCGTCGCCCGCCACCTGCTTGACGGGCTCGCCCGTCACCGGGTCGGTCCAGATGCCGTAGACGCCGCTGCTGAATCCGGCGTCCTCGGTGCCGGGACGCACGTACGACTCGGAGAGGGTGCGTGCTTCGGCGTGCACCCGGCCGGCCGTGTTGAGGTTGCGGGGCCAGAGGGCGAGCAGGTCCTTGTCGTAGTACGGCGGGGTGGCGCCGTACTCGTGCAGGTCGTAGACGACGTCGGGACGGTGGTCGCGGATGACGGCGGCCGTCGCCCGCCCCTCGGCGGTCCTGAGGGCGATGTGGTCGCGGTTGATGTCGACGCCGTCGGAGTTGCCCCGGGTGCCGGCCGCGCGGCCGTCGGGGTTGGCGGTGGGGACGACGAGCACCGTGGTGCGGGCGAGGAAGTCGAGGGTCTTCTCGTCCTTGGCGTACGCGAGGTCCCGGACGGTGGTCAGGCAGGCTTCGCGTCCTGACGGTTCGTCGCCGTGCTGGGAGCAGATCAGCAGCACGGTGTTCTCGGTGTGCCGCTGGTTCGCGATGCGTACGAGCTGGAGCGGGCGGCCCTGCTTCGTGGTGCCGATGCCGGACAGCGTGACGCGCTCGCTGCCCCGGTCGACGGCGGCCAGCAGGGCCTGCTCCTCGGGCTGGGTGGTCCAGCGCGCGCCGTTGGACACCTCGAAGCCGGTACGGGGCGGAGCCGACGCCGCCTGGGCGGGCGCCGTGAGGACGACGGGGGCGGCGAGGGCCGTCGCGGTGGCGCAGAGTGCGAGTGCGCGGACAGGTGTGCGCATCAGGGGGTGCCTCCCGGGATCGGGCGGGCGGAGCGCGGTTCGGCCACGCCGTCGAGGCGGGCGCCCGGCGGGGTGGAGTGGGAGGAGCCGGCGGTGGCGGTGGCGAACGCCTTGGCGCCGCCGACCACGGGGAGCTCGGCGTTCGTACGGGACAGGTCGAGGCCGAGGGTGGGGGTGGTGGAGGGCGGGTCGATGAGGCCCGCGTCGGTGCCGCCGACGATCAGCGCGAGACGGTGTCCGGCGGGGACGACGTGGTCGCTCGCGTGGAGGCCGAGGGTGATCGTGTACCGCTTGCCCGGCGTGAGCGGACGGCCGCGGTCCGGGTCCGCGTGGGTTCCGAGGTCTGCCCAGCCGCGACTGAAGACGGTGTAGTCGACGTTCGCGGTACGGGCCTTGGTCTCCTTGAAGCAGGAGCTGTCACCGGTGGTGCTCGGGCCCCAGCAGGTGCGGTCGGTGAGGGTGGTGATGCCTTCGCCGGCCGCGGTGTAGTCGCGGATCGTGTCGGGGCCGAGGTCCACGAGGACCGCGGAGAGGTGCGCGGTGGAGGTGGAGGGCGTGGCGGTGACGGTCACCTCGGAGGAGCCGGACAGGCGCAGGTCGCGGGTGAGCGGCTTGGTGGTGAAACCGGCCTTGGAGGGGGTTGATGTGTCGATCTGCGCGGCCCAGTCGCTCTCGCTGAGCTTGGGATCGTCGGTGAGGGTCTCGGTGGCGCCGGGGGCGGCGGGCTTCAGGGAGAGGGTGCCGACGCCGGGTGCGGAGCCCTTGCCGGGGCGCAGGGTGGCGGCGTCGGCGGAGCGGGGTGGCCAGACCCTGTCGGTGGTCCACCGGTCGGGGGCGCGCTCGATGTCGGCCATCGGCTCGCGGTCGATGCCGTTGTCGTAGCCGAGGAGCTCGTGGTCGAACCAGCGGTGCAGGGTCTTCACCCACTCCCCGCGGCGGAAGTCGAACGGGTCGACGTGGCCGGTCTGCGAGAGCCAGATCTTGCGGTCCACACCGGCGTCGGCGAGGGCGTCCCACCACTGGCCGAAGTGCTTGGCGCGGACGTTCAGGTCCTGCATGCCGTGTACGACGAAGACGCTGGCCCTGACCTTGTCCGCGTCCGGTACGTAGTCGCGCTCGGCCCACAGGCGGGTGAAGTCGCCGTTGCGCGGGGCTTCGTCGACGAGGCGCTTCTGGACGGCCTGGCAGCGGGCGCGGGCGTCGGGGCTCTCGACGTAGTCGGAGAGCCAGTCGGGGCCGCTGTCGTAGAGCGGGGCGCCCTGGGCGAAGTAGTAGTCGTACCAGGAGGAGATCGCGCCGATCGGGACGATGGTCTTGAGTCCCTCGACGCCGGTCGCCGCGACACCGTTGGCGACGGTGCCGTCGTAGCTCTTGCCGATCATGCCGGTGTTGCCGGTGGACCAGCCCGCCCTGGCGCGCTCGCCGCCGGTGCGGCTGGTGTACGCCTTGCCGCGGCCGTTCAGCCAGTCGACGACCGCCTTGGCCGACTGGACGTCGGAGCGGCCGCCCACGTCGACACAGCCGTCGGAGCGGTTGGTTCCGGCGAGGTCGACGGCGACGAAGGCGTAGCCGCGGGGCACGAAGTAGTTGTCGTAGTAGAGGGGGAACCGGACGGGGTCGCCGTTCGCGTCGTACGTCTTCTTCTGGCTCTCGTTGCCGCGGCCGCAGCAGGAGTAGTACGGGCTGGCGTCCATGATGACGGGTACTTTCCGGCCCTGTCGGGCGGGTTCCCGGGGACGGACGATGTCGACGGCGACCCGGTCGGTCCTCCCGTCCCCGTCGCCGTCGATCCTGGTGTCCACCCATACGGCTTCGCGGATCGCGTTGGCGTAGGAGTGGACGGGTCTGCTCTCCTTGGGGCCGGCCGCCGCGGACTGGGCGCCCGTCGGGGTCAGCACGACCGCCATCAGGGCGGCCGCGGCCGCCGGTACGAACCTTCGCCACTTCACGTGGGGTCTCCGCGCAGGTATCGGCATGGGCCGGAAGGTACCCCGGTCAACTCCTGCGCAAAAGGGGGCGGCAGCGCGCAGTGGTGAGCAGTATGACGGCCGGATGTCAGTCCTGTGACAGCAGTGACCGTGGACATGACTGGTGGCACAGGGGGTGAATAGTCTTCAGACGATCCTTCGGACTGACCATTTGGAGCATCCGTGCACCGCAGACTCCTCGCCCCCGGCGTGCTGACGGCCTCACTTCTGCTGGCGATCCCGGCATCGGCCGCGGACTTCTCGCCGGGCGCCCCGGGCATCGGCGACCCCTATTACCCGGCCAGCGGCAACGGCGGATACGACGTGTCGCATTACGACCTCCGCCTCAAGTACCAGCCCGGAACCGACCTGTTGGAGGGCACGGCGACGATCCTCGCCACCACCACGCAGAACCTCTCGCGCTTCAACCTGGACTTCGGTCTGGGGGTGAGCGAGGTGCGGGTCGACGGGAAGAGGGCGAAGTTCGTGAAGGAGGGGGACCAGGAACTCGTCGTCACTCCCGCCGCCCCGCTGGAGAAGGGCCGGGCCGCCTCGGTCGTCGTCCGGTACGCCGGAAAGCCGTCCGAGCTGAAGATCGGCGGCTACACCGCCTGGCACCGCACCCCGGACGGCGGCGTCGCCGCCCAGGAGCCCGACTCGGCCGTCTGGTGGTTCCCGAGCAACGACCACCCGCTGGACAAGGCGACGTACGACGTCTCCGTCTCGGTGCCGGACGGCACCCAGGCCATCAGCAACGGCGTACTCCAGTCGCAGAGCTCGAAGCTCGGGTGGACCCGCTACCACTGGCGCTCGAACAAGCCGCAGGCCAGTTATCTCGCCACCCTCGCGGTCGGCAGGTTCGACATCACGACCGACAGGACGGCGGACGGCCTGCCGGTGCTCAACGCGTACAGCAAGGACCTCGGCGACAACGCCGGGGCGGCGCGCGCGAGCATCGAGCGGACCACCGAGGTCGCCGAGTACCTGGCCGGGGTCTTCGGCCCGTACCCCTTCAACGCGCTCGGCGGTTACGTCCCGAACGTGACGAGTGGTTATGCGCTGGAGACGCAGACACGGCCGTTCTACAGCCCGCGGCAGTTCGCCAACGGAGCGAACGTCTCGGTCGTCGTCCACGAGCTGGCCCACCAGTGGTACGGCGACAGCGTCGCCGTCAAGGGCTGGAAGGACATCTGGATCAACGAGGGCTTCGCCCGCTACAGCCAGTGGCTGTGGTCCGAGAAGGAGGGCGAGGGCACGGCGCAGGAGCTCGCCGACTACGTCTACGGGACGCGCGCGGCCGACGACCCCTTCTGGACGGTCGAGCCGGGCGACCCCGGGCCTGACCACCAGTTCCACATCGCCGTGTACGACCGGGGCGCGCTCGCCGTGCAGGCGCTGCGCAACGAGGTCGGCGACGAGGACTTCTTCAGGATCCTGAAGGGCTGGCCGGCCGCGTTCGCGCACGGCAACGCGAGCGTGGGCGACTTCGTGAAGTACGCCGAGAAGGTGTCGGGCGAGCCCCTCGGCGCACTCTTCGACACCTGGCTGTACGAGCCGTCGAAGCCGGGCGCCCCGGCCGCGGCCGCGGCCCGTATCGCACGCTCGGACACCGGTGAAGGCGGTGCGCCCACGCAGCCCGAGTCGTGGAAGGAGATCGCCGCGACGAACACGGTCCACGCGCACGGACACCGCTGACCGGTGGTGTCTTCGAAGTCTTCGAAGTCTTCGAACGGGGGCTGAAAGCGCTCTCGAGGACTCTCCAGCGGGTGTGACGGCGGATACTCTCCCTCCCGGAAGCACTTCCTCTCTCCGACCCGCCGAGGAGCGCCCGCCGTGCCCGAGCAGCCCGCCGGTTCCCGCCCCACCCTGGAAGCCGTCGCGGCCCGCGCCGGAGTCTCCCGGGCCACGGCCTCCCGGGTCGTCAACGGCGGCGCGGGCGTGCGGCAGCCGCTGGCCGACAAGGTGCGGGAAGCGGTCGAGGAGTTGGGGTACGTCCCGAACCAGGCGGCCAGGTCCCTCGTCACCCGGCAGAGCGGCGCGGTCGCCGTGATCATCGCCGAGCCCGAGTCCAGGGTCTTCTCCGATCCCTTCTTCGAGCAGCAGGTGCGCGGCATCAGCAGGGAACTGACCGCGAACGACTACCAGTTGGTGCTGTTGTGGGTGGAGGGGTCCGGCGACCACGACCGGATCGCCCGCTACCTCGGGGGCGGCCACGTCGACGGCGCACTCGCCTTCTCGCTGCACCACGACGACGGGCTGCCGGCCCTCATCCGCGGCTCCAGGGTCCCGGCGGTCTTCGGCGGACGGACCGGGGCCGGGGCGGCGGCGGTGCCGTACGTCGACTGCGACAACCGGGGCGGCGCCCGTACCGCCGTACGCCATCTCGCCGGCCTGGGGCGGGAGCGCATCGCGCACATCGCGGGGCCCCGCGACCAGACCTCCGCCGTCGACCGCGCCGACGGCTACCGCGACGTGCTCTTCGACGCCGATCCCGCCCTGACCGCCCAGGGCGGCTTCACCGTGGACAGCGGTGCTCGCGCGATGGCGGAGCTGCTGGACCGGCGGCCGGACCTGGACGCCGTCTTCGCCGCCAACGACCTGATGGCCGCGGGCGCGCTGCGGGTCCTGCGGGAGCGGGGGCGGCGGGTGCCGGAGGATGTCGCACTCGTCGGGTTCGACGATGTGGCGGGCGTCGCCGAGGCGGCCGATCCCCCGCTGACGACGGTCCGCCAGGACATCGAGGGAATGGGCCGGCTGATGGTCAGGCTGCTGATGCGCGTCCTGGGCGGGGGCGACGGCCGGGGAGCGGGTGCTCCGGTCTCGCTGATCATGCCGACCGAACTGGTACGGCGGGCCTCGGCCTGAGCGGCCGGGGCCCGCCGTGCGGGGGGTGCGGGCCGGTCACTGGAAAGGAATCACCAGGACCGAATCCGCCGTGCCGGTCCGGAGTTTCGCCGTACCGTTCCCGATGGCGCTCCACACTTCGAGACGTACGGTGCCGCCCCTGAGGTCACCGGGCGTGCCGGTGGCCGAGACGAGGCCGCGGGCCTGGGTGTACTCCTCCCAGCCGGTCACCGGGTCGGTCGCGAAGTACCGGTAGGTCTCCGTCCGGTCGTACGTGCCGTCGCCGGTCAGGTCGTAGCTGACGCGCGCCTGCTGGCCGAGGCCGACCGTCGTGCCCGCGTCGACCTGGAGGCGGAAGGCCGTCGGCGTACCGGGCTTGAGCGTGCCGTTGACCCCCTTGACCGTGTACGTCAGTGGCTGGTGCGGGGTGCCGTCGTGGTTGGCGCCGCCCGCCGAGGCGATGGTGTCGGTGGCGGCCGTGGTCCCGGCGGCGGTGGTGAGGGCGCCGCCGGTGCGCAGCTGGAAGGTGCTGCCGGTGGGCGGTTCGGGGTCGGGGTCGGTGCCTCCGGTGCCGGTGCCGGTCGCGGTCGAGCGGGCCGGGACGGTCAGTTTCGCGCCGTCGGAGAAGGTGACCGTACGGGCGGTGGAGGTGTGGTTGTGGGCGGCGTACGTCCGTACCGTGCCCTTGGTGAACACGGCGGAGGTCGGGATGTCTCCGCTCACCGTCGCGTCGGGGGCGCCGAGCGCGTCGAGGGTGCTGATCCAGTGGTAGGTGTGCGCCCTGGACTCGCCCTGTTCGGGGGTGTAGGCGGCGTGGCCCGCGTCCCACTTGGCCTTGGCGGCGGCCGGGTCGGCGAGCGACTGGAACTCCCAGAGGATGTCGCGCCATTCGACGGCCGGTCCGCCGTTCTCGCGTTCCATCTCGGCGAGGTTGCGCCGGACGGCGGTCTTCTCACCGCCCAGGTGCAGTGAACCGCCGGTCACCGGGAGGACGTTGATGCCGTGGATCTCCTCCGGGTTGGCCGTCCACCAGGTGGCGTACGCGCCGCCGCTCCCCCACACCATGCCGACCGTGTCGTGGCCGAAGGAGGACGGGAAGACCTGCTCGTCGGCGTCGAACCAGTACTGCGCGATCGCCTCGGACTCGGTGGTCAGCAGGTACGTACCGAGGTCGCGCAGGGCCGTGTCCCCGGTCGCCGCGCCCCACAGGACCAGGCCGGCGCTGAGGTTGGTGGACTCGGAGGACGACTCCTGGTTGTTGCCGGCGGCGAAGCCCTGGTGGCCGGACGCCCAGCTGTGGCCCGCGTACACGTCGAAGCCGCGCAGGAAGGGGTAGGCGGAGTCGGTGCGGCTGGGGTTGGCGGAGTCCCGCACCAGCGTCTTGACCATGCCGCCCCAGGCGGAGTCGGCGGCCCAGGCCGGGTCGTACTGGGCGACGATCGCGGCCGCGTAGACGTAGTAGCTGTAGTGGAAGTGGTGGTCGTTGAGCTCGGTGTCGCTGCCGTACGACGCCGGATAGCCGGTCAGCGTCTTCCAGGTCCTGTCGTACGAGAATTCGTTCGCGCCGCCCGCCGTGAACCAGTCCTGGAGGCGGCCCTTCATCAGGCCGAGGAGCTTGTCGCGGACGGCGCTCTCACCGATCTGGTCGGCGACGGGGACGAGCTGGGCGAGACGGCCCAGCGCCTTGCCGGTCCAGTACGTGTCGGTGGCGCCCGAGAACGGGTCGGAGGCGTTCGCGGCCTCGTTCAGATAGCCCCTGAGCCTCGCCTTGTCGACGCCGCTCGACTGCGGGAGGGCGGGCAGTACGGCGGAGGCCCGCTGGCTGGTGGTGAAGGACGCGCCCTCGCGGACCTTCATCGTGCCGCGCGGCGAGACGTAGGTGTACGGGGTGAGCGGGTCGGAGGTGTGCAGCCACTGGTGGCGGTAGAGAGCCTGGAGTGTGCCCGTCTCGCTGCCCTCCTTCGCCTCGGTGGTGAGGGTGTACGTCGCCCTGACCGTGCCGCCGGTGGAGCTCCAGGCCGCCTTGGAGCCGGTGACGAAGCTGTACGCGTACTTCTTGTACGTCGCGAGGGCGTCGGTGGAGGGCAGCACGGCGAGCGAGAAGTAGTCCTTGGCGCCGAGGCCCGCCGTGAGGGTGGAGCCGGCGACGTTCCAGTCGCTGCCGGTCGGTGCGAACAGGGCGTAGTGGTGGCCGGAGACGGTGATGCCGAGGACATTGCCCTGGTCGGCGAAGACGGTGGGCGCGGCGGCGGTGGTGATCTGGGCGCCGGCGCCCGAGCCCTTGGCGTACACGAAGGGCAGGCCGTGGCCGATGGTGGTGCGCAGGGTGCGGGCGCCGTCGGACCAGTAGGGGGTGACGGTCCAGTCGGACCAGTCGTCGGCCTTGGTGTCGGGCGAGTTGAGACCGGTCAGGCCGAGCGTGAGGTCGCGTTTGTGGGCGTACTCGTACTGGCGGCCGTCCCCGACGACGGCGGGAGTCGTCGGGTAGCCCACTTCGAGGCCGGCGGCGGTGGCCTGGTAGGTGAGCGGGTGCCCGTACATGGGCGTGGAGTGCGGGTTGTCGCCGTACCTCTGGAAGGCGAGGGAGGACCACCAGTCGTTGGTGGGGAGCGGCTTGTCCTTCGCGGCCGGGGTGAGCTTGGGGGTGACGGGCGTGCCGGTGTTCGTGGTGGGGCCGGAGGTTCCGGCGGGGCGTACGTCGGAGTAGCTGCCCGATCCGACAGGGACGGTGGCCGCGGCCGCCGGGGCGGCGGCGGTGCCGAGGCCGAGGGCGGTCAGGGCGGAGACGAGGATCAGCGCGGACGCGGATCTGGCGGATCTGGCGGATCTGGCGGATCTGAACGAGGGAGCTGGCATGGACGGCACCTCGAAGTCGTGGGGGAATGCCTCAGAGAGCGCTCTCAGATGTCAAGGAACGTAAAACTCCTGAAATGCAAGTGTCAATACGTGTGACACGCACGGCAGTTGGGGATGCGGCGAGTCACCGCGCGTTCAACTGTTGACGGAACGGGGCGGGCGGGGTGGGGACGGGAGACGCGGCACAGGTGCGTGACCTTCCGCGTTGACAGACGACTGCCGGATACGTGTAATGGAGCCGGTGTCGCGTGACTCCGGCCAAAGAGCAGTGGGCCGGCCGGTGATCGGGCGAACACCCTTCACTTGAGGGGCCCGCCATGAGTTCACACTCCGCGCCCTGTACATGACGTAGCCCAGCCGCACGTCGTCTTCCGTCTTTCACTCTGCGCGCTTCCCGGCACCGGCACGTGTGCCGTGCCGTGCCGTGCGGTTGCGTACCGTGCGGTCGCTCCGCCCTGCGCGCATCGCCATCGGCCACTCCCGCAGCCACTGCGGATCCACCTGCATCTCCGGAGACACAGAACCGTATGCCCACGTCTTTCAATCAATCGGTCATCGAGGAGTTCCGGGCCAACGAAGGGAAGGTCGGCGGCCCCTTCGCGGGCGAGGACCTGCTCCTGCTGACGACCACCGGCGCGAAATCGGGGAAGGAGACCACCACTCCCCTCGGCTACGTCCGCCACGGCGATTCGCTGGTGATCGTCGGGTCCGGCCTCGGTGCCCCGCGTCATCCCGACTGGTACCACAACCTGCTCGCCCATCCCGTGGTACGGGTGGAGACCGGCACCCGTACCTTCGAGGCCCTCGCGGTTCCCGCCGAGGGAGCGCGGCGCGAGGAACTGTTCGAGCACGTCGTACGAGCGGCGCCCGGGTACGGCGACTACCAGGCCCGGACCACCCGGCTCCTGCCGGTCGTGGTGCTGGAGCGTGCCGAGCCCGACGGCTGGGAGGAACCTGTCGAAATCAGGAGCCTGGCCGACAAGCTCGTGGAGGTCCACACCTGGCTGCGGGGCCAGTTGCGTCAGGTGAGGGCGGAGGTCGACGCCCACTTCGCCGCACGCGCGGCCCACCATGGCCCCGGCGAACCGCCGGCCCCGGGTCTCGGGCTGCAGATCCGGCAGCGCTGCCTGGCGTTCTGCCAGTCCCTGGAGTTCCACCACACCAGTGAGGACGCGCACCTGTTCCCCGGAATCACCCGTCACCACCCTCACATGACCGACACCTTCGACCGGCTCCGCGACGAACACCGCACGGTCGCACGTCTCCAGGGCGAGCTGGTGGCCCTGCTGGCCGGCATCGGCATCGCCGACCCCCGGCGTTTCCGCTCCGAGCTGGACCGGATGTCGACGGAACTGAACGCACACCTCGACTACGAGGAAGAGTCGCTTCTCCCCCTCCTCGCCGAGGTTCCATGGCCGCCGGCTCCTCCCGTGAGCACGGCCGAGGACAGTGGCGACAGGGAGGACAGTAACGACAGGAACGGCTGACAGGGGCGCGCGGGGCTGCGACGGTCCGGTTCCTCCGGCGTCACAGCTCCGCGGCTCACCCGGACAGAACGCCCGGCTCACCCGGGCAGAACGCCCGAGAGCGCTCTCAGCCGTTGCGACCGGCCGCACCGCGGTGCCCCGCCCGGGCCTGCCGCGCCCGGGCCTCCCGCGCCACGGGCAGATAGCGCAACCGCTCGGGCAGCAGCGGAACCAGGGTGCGTACGACGCGGCTGAACCGGCGCAGCCTGCGCTCCTGTGCGTCGCTCCACTCCAGTCCGAGGGCCCGGCGGGCGTCCGGCGGCAGGTAGCCGACGGTGAGGAACGCCCTGAAGCGGGCCAGCGGCGGCAGCAGGGCCGGCCACAGGGCGCGCAGGACGAGACGTACCGGCAGCGGGCCGCGGTCGGGGGCGGGGACCCGGGCATCGGTGGCGAGCAGCTCGCGCACCACCACGGTCGCTTCCAGTTCGTCGGCCAGCATCCTGCGGTAGTACGGCCAGAACTCCTCGACGGTCTGCGGCATGTCCCGGTCGTCGATGCCGAGGATCCGGCCGACCTGGAGCCACTCCGCGTACAGCTGCCGCTCCTCGGCCCCGGTCAGCGGCCGGACGAGGTAGCGCAGCGCGTACCGGTAGCACGGGAAGCCGGTGGCGTGGACCCAGGAGTAGTGGGCGGGGTCCAGGGCGTGGTAGCGGCGGCCGTGCGCGTCGGTGCCCCGGATCGTCTGGTGGAGCCGCCTGAGCCTGCGGCCTTCCTCGGCGGCCGCATCTCCCCCGTACACCCACAGCTGCACGGAGCGCAGCGACCGCTCGCCACGTCCCCACGGGTCCGTACGGAAGACGGAGTGCTGGTCGACGCCCGCGCCGACGGCCGGGTGCGCGACCTGGAGGGTGAGCGCGGCGGGCAGCATGAGCAGCGCGCGCACGTCCCCGGCGACCGACCACAGGATGCCGCCGGGCGGGGGCGGTACGGGGTCCTGCCTGCCTTTTCCCACCCCTCCAGTATGCGATTCCGGTTCCGTCCGAGGTGGCACGGGGCACAGGCCGCACACGCGGCGGTGGAGCGCGCGGCGGGTGGAGGAGTTGTACCGACGGGCGCATCAGACCTACCGGACCCACCGGAGCTACCGGACCTGCCGGACCTGCCGGACCTGCCGGTGACGGAAGTTGGCCAGATCATGCGCAGCCGGTCGGCCATTCGCCGCCGAATGGCTACCGGTAGGTAACTCCGGCTGATTTGATGTGCGGCGCCGATCATCACCCCCACTCGAAACGGGAGTTCCAGTGCCGCACTCCATGCTCCGCCGCACCCCTGGCGCAGCCCTGGCCACCGCACTCGCGGCCGCCACACTTGCCGCGACCGCCCCGTCCGCCTCCGCTGCCCCGGTGGCTCCGGCGGCCCCGGCCGCCGCCGGGGTGCCGTCGCTGAAGGTGCTGTCCTACAATGCTTTCCTTTTCAGCAAAAACCTCTACCCCCACTGGGGCCAGGACCACCGGGCGAAGGCCATCCCGGCGGCCTCCTTCTTCCGGGGCAACGACGTCGTCGTCCTCCAGGAAGCCTTCGACAACGGCGCCTCCGACGCGCTGAAGAGCAACGCCGCCGCGCAGTACCCGTACCAGACACCGGTGATGGGCCGCGGCAAGGACGGCTGGGACGCGACCGGCGGGTCCTACTCCGCCACGACTCCGGAGGACGGCGGGGTCGCGGTGCTCAGCAAGTGGCCGGTCGTGCGCAAGGAGCAGTACGTCTACAAGGACGCGTGCGGCGCCGACTGGTACTCCAACAAGGGCTTCGTGTACGCCGTGCTGAACGTGAACGGCGCGTCGGTCCACGTCGTCGGGACGCACGCCCAGTCGACCGACCCGGGCTGCGGCGCGGGCGAGGCCGCGCAGATGCGCAGCCGGCAGTTCAAGGCGATCGACGCCTTCCTCGACGGCAAGAACATCCCCGCCTCCGAGCAGGTGATCGTCGCGGGCGACTTCAACGTCGACTCGCACAGCCCCGAGTACGCCACGATGCTCGCCGACGGCGGCCTGGCCGACTCCGACGCGCGCACCGGCCACCCGTACTCCTTCGACACCGCCGACAACTCGATCGCGTCCGAGCGCTATCCGGACGACCCGCGCGAGGACCTCGACCACGTCCTGCACCGCGCCGGGCACGCCAGGCCGGCGGGCTGGACGAACGAGGTGATCAAGGAGCGGAGCGCGCCCTGGACCGTCTCCAGCTGGGGCAAGCAGTACACGTACACCAATCTGAGCGACCACTACCCGGTCGTGGCGGGCAGCCGCTGACCGCACCCCCCTCCCGCGGGCCGGTGTCACGTTCCGTGCCGCCCCGCCCGTCCTGGTGAGCAGAGGGCCGGGACGGACGGTGGGCGGCCCGGCGGTACGGCGAGAGCGCCGCGCGGGCGACGGGGTGTTCCTGGCGGGGGCATGGCGGCCGCGCCCGGTGCGTTCTGGAGCGGCGTAATCGCGAGCCGTTCGCACCTGGTCACGGGCGGTTCTTCGACAGTGGCTGCAAGGGAGTTGGTGTGCCAGTGTGACGTACATGACGGGTCATGGACACGGGCATGGGCATGGGCACGGGCACCATCATCACCAACACCATGGTCATCAGGGCCGGATCGACTCCGCGCTCGAAGGGTCCTCGGCCGGGCTGCGGACCCTCTGGTTCTCGTTCGCCGTGCTCGCGGCGACCACCGTCGCCCAGGCCGTGGTCGCCGCCCTCTCGGGGTCGGTCGCGCTGCTCGGTGACACCGTCCACAACGCCACCGACGCCCTGACCGCCCTGCCCCTCGCCGTCGCCTTCCTGCTGGGGCGGCGTGCGGCGACCCGCCGCTACACCTACGGCTTCGGGCGGGCCGAGGACCTGGCGGGCGTGTTCGTGGTGGTGGTGATCGCCGCCTCCGCGGTGTTCGCCGGGTACGAGGCGGTGCGGCGCCTCCTCGAACCGCAGGAGGTCAGCCACCTCCCCGCCGTCGCCGCGGCCGGCCTGATCGGCTTCGCGGGCAACGAGTGGGTGGCGCGGGCCCGTATCCGTACCGGCAGGAGAATCGGCTCCGCCGCGCTGGTCGCCGACGGGCTGCACGCCCGCACCGACGGATTCACCTCCCTCGCCGTGCTGCTGGGCGCGGGCGGTTCCGCTCTCGGCTGGCGTTACGCCGACCCGCTGATCGGGCTGGTGATCATGGCCGCGATCGTGCTGGTGCTGCGGGGCACGGCCCGGGAGATCTGGCACCGGCTGATGGACGCGGTCGATCCGGCGCTGGTGGACGAGGCCGAGCACGCCCTCTCCCACGTCGAGGGCGTACGGGCGGTGGGGGCGGTCCGCATGCGGTGGCTCGGCCACAGCCTGCGCGCCGAGACGTCCGTGGTGGTCGATCCGGACCTGACGGTGGTCCAGGCGCACGCGGTGGCGGTGGCCGCGGAACACGCGCTGCTGCACGCGGTGGAGCGGCTGGCCTGCGCCACGGTGCACGTGGACCACGCCCCGCAGGCGGCGGCTCCGGACCCGCACGCCGCCCTGGTCCACCATTTCGCCCCGGCCGTGTCCTCCCGGTGACCCGCGCGACGGCAACCGCAGGGTCGCCCGCCGCGTCCTTGATCACACATTCCCACGATCAGAGGACTGAGGCTTCATGTGCGGCGCATGCGAGACCGGTGACAGGGGCAACGGCAGCAAGGACAGCGGCGGTACGGACCACGCCGGAGTCGGACGGCGCCGGTTGCTCCGGGGAGCGGTGGCGGGAACGGCTGCCGGCATGGCTCTCGGAGCGGGTACGGGTACGGTGCCCGCCGCGGCGGCCGAGCGCAGACCGCGGCGGAGCGACGACGGCGCGGTGTCCCTGCGCTGGCTGGGCGTGGCGGGCTGGGAGCTGGCCTTCGACGGACACCGCATCCTGGTCGACCCTTACCTCTCCCGCCAGGAGTACCGCGTGCCGGGCGGCAGTGCCATCGACCCGGACCGGCGGCTGGAGCCGGACCCTTCGGTCGTCGAGACGATCGTCGGCCGCCATCTTCCCGGGCCCCCGGAGCTGATCCTCGTCACCCACGGGCATTTCGACCACCTGCTCGACGTGCCGTACCTGCTCAACCGCGGACAGTGGCGCAAGGATCCGATCCGCACGCTGTGCGGAGAGACGAGCCTGCACCTGCTGCGCGCCATGGGCGCACAGCGCGCGCGCGTGGACGAATGCGTCGTGGTGAGTGGCGGCGAGGTGCTGCGGTTCCCCGCGGGGCCGACCGGCGAACCGCCCGCCTACACCGTGGAGGTGTTCCGCAGTCTGCACAGCCAGTACGGGAACCACGGCTTCTTCGCGCCAGGCACCCTGACCGATCCGCCGCCCCGGGTCCGCACGCTGGGCGACATGCGGGAGGGCGGGACGCTGGCGTACCAGGTCACCGTGGGCGACCGGCTGCGGGTGATGTTCCTGAGCGGCACCGCGAACCTCTCCGAGCGGGAGCTCCAGGGGGCCCGTCCCGACGTACTGGTGCTCGGCATCAGCGGACAGGCCGCGGTCCACCGCTATGTGGAACGGGCCATGGAGGTGCTCGGCGAGCCGCCCCTCGTCGTGCCGAGCCACCATGACGACATGCTGACTTCGCTGCTCTCGCCCGGCCTGGACGACAGCGTGCGGAAGGACGCCGTCACGGCACTGCGCTCCACGGTCCGCGCCTACGGCGCCCGGGTGCTGGAGCCGCGCCACCTGCACACCCTGACCCTGTAGGCGGCGGCCGGGCCGGTGGGCGCCCTTCTCCGGGAGTGTCCTTCTCCCAGGGCGCCCTTTTCCTGGGTCGGACGGCAGAGCAGCGGCCAGCCGCTGTTCTGGATGCGCAGCAGCACGAACCTCCTCTGTCAGCGGTTCCCTCCGCGACCGCTTCCCGCCCACCGGGCCGCAGCCGATGCCCGGCATATGGACCGGGACCCCCGGCCCGGCCTGTACGAACCGCACCGCGCCCAGGCCGAAGTCACCGGCGGCCCGCTTCCGGTGCCGGCACCGGTACGCCGTCTCCGGCTCGGGCCGGCGGCGGGACACCGCCGGCCCGAGCCCTTGCCCCAGCCGCCCAGGGCGGTGCGGACCTGGCGATGATCTTGACGCCCTCGTCCTGCGGAGCGGTGGCGTCCCCCCGTACGTGACCGGCCCCGGGCATGGCACAACCGTACGGACCACCAGCGACGGTCGGGCCGGACGCTTTCACCACACTGGTGAGACAGCAATACTGTTGCACCGAACCGCAGCACAGCAGTGGGACGGGAAGCGAGGCACAGACATGACGACGGACGCCGGGGAGCCGACGCTCACGGTAGACGAGTTGGCCGCACGGGCCGGTGTCACGGTGCGTACGGTCCGCTTCTACAGCACGCGCGGCCTGCTCCCGCCGCCCGTGATCGGTCCGCGCCGCGTCGGCCGCTACGGGCCCGCCCACCTCTCCCGGCTGGCGCTCATCGAGGAGCTCCAGCACCACGGCATGACGCTCGCCGCGATCGAGCGCTACCTGGAGCAGCTGCCGCCCGGCCTGAGCGCGCACGATCTGGCGATCCACCGTGCGCTGGTGGCGACGTGGGCGCCCGACTCGGCGGAGGACGCCACCCGCGCGGAGCTGGACCGCCGCGCGGGCCGCTCCCTGACGGAGGAGGACATCGACCGGCTCGCCGCGATGAACGTCCTGGAACGCACGGACACCCCCGGTACCTTCCGCGTCGATCCGGGGCTGCTGGCGCTCGGCATACAGCTGCTCGACGTACCGATAGCGCACGAGACGATACTCGCCGCCCGCACGGTCCTGATGGAGCACACCCGCTCGGCGGCGCACGCGCTGGCGCGGCTCTTCAAGGACGAGGTGTGGGGCCCGTACCGGGAGCGCGAGTCGGATCCGGAGCATGTGAAGGCGATGAAGTCGCTGTCGGCGCACATGCAGCCGATGGTGGTGCAGGCGCTGGTCACGACGTTCCAGCGGTCGCTGAAGGAGGAGTTGCGGACGGCGTTCGGCACGGAGTGACCCGGGGTGCGGGGGCGGGTGCCGCTGCGCGAAGCTCTCCCCGCCCCGCGCCGGGGGCCCGCAAGGGGACCCCGGCGCCCTCGGGCGATCACGCGTCGCTGAACCTCTCCCCCCGCTCGGCCTTCTCCACCAGCAGCGCCGGCGGCGTGAAGCGCTCGCCGTACGTCGCCGCCAGCTCGCGCGCGCGGGCCAGGAAGCCGGGCAGGCCGCCCTCGTACCCGTTGATGTACTGGATCGCGCCGCCCGTCCAGGCCGGGAAGCCGATGCCCATGATGGAGCCGATGTTGGCGTCGGCGACCGACGTCAGCACGCCTTCCTCGAAGCAGCGGACCGTGTCCAGCGCCTCGGAGAAGAGCATCCGCTCCTTCATGTCGGTGAAGGGGATCGCCACGCCCGGCTTCGTGAAGTGCTCGCGCAGGCCCGGCCACAGGCGGGTGCGCTTCCCGTCCTCGCCGTACGCGTAGAAGCCCGCCCCGCCGCTGCGGCCCGTACGCCCGAACTCGTCGACCATGCGGTCGATCACCGCGTCCGACGGGTGCCCCGGCCAGGTGCCGCCCGCCTCCTCGACCGCCCGCTTCGTCTCGTCCCGGATCTTGCGCGGAAGGGTGAGCGTCAGCTCGTCCATCAGGGACAGGACCTTCGCCGGGTACCCGGCCTGGGCCGCCGCCTGCTCGATGGACGCGGGCTCGATGCCCTCGCCGACCATCGCGACGCCCTCGTTGATGAACTGGCCGATGACGCGCGAGGTGAAGAAGCCCCGCGAGTCGTTCACGACGATCGGCGTCTTCTTGATCCGGCGTACGAGATCGAAAGCGCGGGCCAGCGCCTCGTCGCCCGTCCGCTCGCCCTTGATGATCTCGACGAGCGGCATCTTGTCGACGGGCGAGAAGAAGTGCAGCCCGATGAAGTCGGCGGGGCGGGAAACGCCCCCGGCCAGGCCCGTGATGGGGAGGGTGGAGGTGTTGGAGCAGAGCAGCGCGTCCGGCTCCACGATGTCCTGGATCTCCTGGAGCACCTTGTGCTTGAGCGAGGTGTCCTCGAAGACCGCCTCGATCACGGCGTCGCAGCCCGCCAGGTCGGCCGGGTCGGCGGTCGGCGTGATGAGGGCGAGGAGCGCGTCCCGCTTCGCCTCGGTCGTACGGCCGCGCGAGAGCGCCTTGGCGAGCAGCTTCTCGGAGTACGCCTTGCCCTTGGCGGCGGCTTCGGGCGTCACGTCCTTGAGGACGACCTCGATGCCGGCCTTGGCGCAGGAGTACGCGATGCCCGCGCCCATCATCCCGGCGCCCAGGACGGCGACCTTGCGGACGGGGCGGGGCTCGATGCCCGGGGGGCGGTTGGCGCCGGAGTTGACGGCCTGGAGGTCGAAGAAGAACGCCTGGATCATGTTCTTGGCGATCTGCCCGGTGACCAGCTCGGTGAAGTACCGCGCCTCGATGGTCAGCGCGGTCTCGAAGTCGACCTGCGAGCCCTCGACGGCCGCCGCGAGGATGTTGCGCGGGGCGGGGTAGGGGGCGCCCGCCGTCTGCTTCCTGAGGTTGGCGGGGAAGGCGGGGAGGTTCGCGGCGAAGCGGGGGTGGGACGGCGTGCCGCCGGGGATCTTGTAGCCCTTGACGTCCCAGGGCTGGTGCGACTCCGGGTTGGCGTCGATGAAGGCGCGGGCCTTGGCGAGCATCTCGTCGGGGGTGGCGGCGAGTTCGTGGACCAGGCCGTTCTCCAGAGCGCGCCGCGGGCTGTACTGGGTGCCCTGGAGCAGGACCTTGAGGAGCGCGTCGGCGATGCCCATCAGGCGTACCGTACGGGTGACGCCGCCGCCGGCCGGGAGCAGACCGAGCGTGACCTCGGGCAGGCCGATCTTGGAGCCGGGGGCGTCGAGGGCCACGCGGTGGTGGCAGGCGAGCGCGATCTCGTAACCGCCGCCGAGGGCCGCCCCGTTGATGGCGGCGACGACCGGCTTGCCGAGGGTCTCGATGCGGCGCAGGGAGGCCTTGATCGCCGTACCGGTGTCGAACGCCTGCTGGGCGTGTTCCGGGCCGACCTTGATCATGTCCTTGAGGTCGCCGCCCGCGAAGAAGGTCTTCTTGGCGGAGGTGAAGACGATGCCCCTGATCGAGTCCTTCTCGGCCTCCGCGCGGTCGGCGATCGCCGCGATGGAGGACTTGAAGGCCGCGTTCATGGTGTTCGCGGACTGGTTCGGATCGTCGAGGACGAGGGTGACGACACCGCTCTCGTCCTGTTCCCAGCGGATGGTGGTGCTCTCGCTCATGACTTCTTCTTCTCCGTAAGGGGAATGGGGCAAGGCGGTCAGAGACGCTCGACGACGGTGGCGATGCCCATGCCGCCGCCGACGCACAGGGTGGCGAGGCCGTACCGCTGGTCACGGCGTTCCAGCTCGTCGATGAGGGTGCCGAGGATCATCGCGCCGGTGGCGCCCAGGGGGTGGCCCATGGCGATGGCACCGCCGTTGACGTTGACCTTGTCGAGGGAGAGGCCCATGTCCTTGACGAAGCGCAGGACGACGCCCGCGAACGCCTCGTTGATCTCGACCAGGTCGATGTCGTCGATGGTCAGGCCCGCCCTGGCGAGTGCCTTGCGGGTGGCGGGCGCGGGGCCCGTCAGCATGATGGTGGGCTCGGAGCCGGAGACGGCCGCCGAGACGATACGGGCGCGGGGGGTGAGGCCGTGGCGCTCGCCGACCGCCTGCGAGCCGATGGCGACCAGGGCGGCGCCGTCCACGATGCCGGAGGAGTTGCCCGCGTGGTGCACGTGGTCGATCTCCTCGACCCAGTGGTACTTCTGCAGCGCGACGGCGTCGAAGCCGCCGTGCTCGCCGATCGCCGCGAAGGACGGCTTGAGCGCGGCGAGCGACTCGGCGGTCGTACCGGGGCGCATGTGCTCGTCGTGGTCGAGGACGACCAGGCCGTTGCGGTCCAGGACGGGGACGACGGAACGCGCGAAGCGGCCGTCCTTCCACGCCTCGGCGGCCCGCTCCTGCGACAGCGCGGCGTACGAGTCGACGTCGTGGCGCGTGAAGCCCTCGATGGTGGCGATGAGGTCGGCGCCGATGCCCTGGGGCGCGAAACCGGTGTCCCAGTTGGTCATCGGGTCCATGGCCCAGGCGCCGCCGTCGGAGCCCATGGGGACGCGTGACATCGACTCGACGCCGCCCGCCAGCACGAGGTCCTCCCAGCCGGAACGGACCTTCGCCGCCGCCATGTTGACGGCCTCCAGGCCCGAGGCGCAGAAGCGGTTCTCCTGTACGCCGGCGACGGTGTCGGGCAGCCCGGCCGCGACGGCCGCGGTGCGCGCGATGTCGGAGCCCTGGTCGCCGAGAGGGCTGACGACGCCGAGGACGATGTCGTCGACGGCCGCCGGGTCCAGGTCGGGGAAGCGGCGGCGGATCTCGTGGATGAGGCCGACGACGAGGTCGATCGGCTTGGTGCCGTGCAGGGCGCCATTGGCCTTGCCGCGCCCGCGCGGGGTGCGGATCGCGTCGTACACAAACGCTTCGGTACTCAAGACAGCAGCCTTTCGAGGGGAGGGGACAGAAGTCGGGCGAGAAGTGCTCAGGCGAGGAGCGAGCGGCCGATGATTTCCTTCATGATCTCGGTCGTGCCGCCGTAGATCGTCTGGATGCGGCCGTCGGTGAAGGCCCTGGCGACGGGGTACTCGGCCATGTAGCCGTAGCCGCCGTGCAGTTGCAGACAGCGGTCGGCGACGCGCTTCTGGAGCTCGGTGGCCCACCACTTGGCCATCGACGCGTGGACGGCGTCGAGTTCCCCATTCGAGTGATCGACGATGCAGCGGTCGAGGAAGGTGCGGGTGACGGCGCACTCGGTGGCCATCTCCGCGATCTCGAAGCGGATGTGCTGGAGCGTGGACAGCGGCCGTCCGAACGCCTCGCGCTCCTTGACGTACGTCGTCGTGATCTCCAGCAGGTACTCGGCGGCGGCGATGCCGGCGACCGCGATGCCCATGCGCTCCTGCGCGAGGTTGGTCATCAGGTGGACGAAGGCGCCGTCGAGCTCTCCGAGCAGGTTCTCCTTGGGGACGCGTACGTCGTGGAAGAACAGCTCGGCGGTGTCCTGGGACTTCTGGCCGATCTTGTCGAGGTTGCGCCCGCGCTCGAAGCCTTCGGCGCCGCGCTCCACGACGAGCAGGGACAGGCCCTTCGCTCCGCCCTCGGGCGACGTCTTCGCGACGACGATCACCAGGTCGGCGAGGATGCCGTTGGAGATGAACGTCTTCGAGCCGTTGAGCACCCAGTGGTCGCCCCGGTCCTCTGCCGTCGTGCGGATGCCCTGGAGGTCGGAGCCCGCGCCCGGCTCGGTCATCGCGATGGCGGTGATCGTCTCACCGGTGCAGAAACCGGGCAGCCAGCGCCGCTTCTGCTCGTCGGTGGCGAGCCCGGTGAGGTACGGGCCGATGATGTCGTTGTGCAGGCCCAGCGCGAGCCCGGACGCGCCGGCCCGGGCGAACTCCTCGGCGAGTACGGCGCTGTAGCGGAAGTCGGAGTTCCCGCCGCCCCCGTACTCCTCCGGTACGGCGAGACCGAGCAGGCCCTGCCTTCCGGCCGCCCGCCACGCCTCCCGGCTGACGATGCCGTCCTTCTCCCACTGCGCGTAGTACGGCGTCACCTCCTTCGCCAGGAAGGTGTGCACGCTCTCCCGGAAGGCTTCGTGCTCCGCGGTGAAGATCTGACGCTTCAACTGTGCCTCCTACGGCCGGCCCTTGAGGTCCTTGACGGTTTCGATCGGCCCGGCCGGCTCGGGACCGGCGGGAGTGACGCCGAGGACCGCGCGGCTCAGCGGTCCGGAGAGCCCCATCAGGCGCCGCCGTCCCCGGTGAGCCCCGGTACGTCCCAGTCCCGCGCCACCTCGGCGGCGCCGGCCCCGGCGCGGGCGGGGCCCCGCCGCAGGGATCCGGGCGTGGCGGAGAACCGGGGCGCGGGGGCCGGCTGGACGATCCCGCCGTGGTCGGTGAACGTGGAGCGCGCGGCCAGGTGCGGGTGGGCGGGGGCCTCGCGCAGCGAGAGGACGGGGGCGACGCAGGCGTCCGAGCCCTCGAAGACGGCGGTCCACTCGTCGCGGGTCCTCGCCTTGAAGCGGGCGGCGATCGCTTCGCGCAGCTCACCCCAGCGGGCCGTGTCGTCACGGGCTCGCGCCTCCCCCGCCTCCAGACCGAGGAGCTCGGTGAACTCGGCGTAGAACTGCTGCTCCAGCGCGCCGACCGCCATGTACTGGCCGTCGGCGGTCTCGTAGGTGCCGTAGAAGGGACAGCCGCCGTCGAGCAGGTTGGCCGACCGCCGGTCCTGCCAGCCGCCGGCCGCCAGCATGCCGTGGATCATCGTGGCGAGATGGGCGGCGCCGTCGACGATCGCGGCGTCGACGACCTGCCCGGTGCCGCCCTCGGTGCGGGCGTGCCGGAGCGCGGCGAGGACGCCGACGACGAGGTAGAGCGAGCCGCCCGCGTAGTCGCCGACGAGGTTGGCGGGGACGGTGGGCGGCTCGTCCGCCCTGCCGGACATGTTGAGGACGCCGGTGAGGGCGATGTACGCGATGTCGTGCCCGGCGCGCCGCGCGAGCGGGCCCTCCTGGCCCCAGCCCGTCATCCGCCCGTACACGAGCAGCGGATTGCGGGCCAGGCAGGCGTCGGGGCCGACGCCGAGGCGCTCGGCGACACCGGGGCGGTAGCCCTCGACGAGTACGTCGGCGCGCTCGACGAGGTCGAGCACCCGGGCCGGGCCGTCCGCCGACTTGAGGTCGACGATCACCGAGCGTTTGTTGCGGTTGGTGAGGTCGTACGCCGGGTCGATGCCCAGCCCCGCGCCGCCGGGGCGGTCCACGCGGACCACGTCGGCGCCGAGGTCCGCGAGGAGCATGGCGGCGAACGGGCCGGGGCCGATTCCCGCCAGCTCCACCACGCGCACCCCGTCCAGAGGTCCGTGCGGGCCGTTCCCTGTACCTGCCATCAAGCCCCCAGCGCTGTGACACAACTGATGTAACATCAATGATGCTAAGAACGCGTTCCACTCAGCACAAGCCCCTGGGGCAAGCAAGCGCTTAGTTCTTTTTACTTCCCCTTGCCGCTAGCCTCTGCCCCCATGAGCGAAACAGTGCGGGGCAGTGGCAGCACAGGGCGCGCGTACGACATCGTGCTCTTCGGGGCGACAGGCTTTGTCGGGGAACTCACCGCGCGGTACCTCGCCGTCCACGCGCCCGCCGACTGCCGCTGGGCCGTCGCCGGGCGCGACCGCGCGAAGCTGGAGAAGCTGCGCGAGCGGCTCGTCGCGGTCGATCCGGCCTGCGCGACGCTCCCCCTCCTGTACGCCGAGGCGTCCGACCCCGCCTCGCTGCGCGAACTCGCCGCGAGCACCCGGGTCCTGGCCACGACGGTCGGTCCCTACCTCCAGTACGGCGAAGGGCTCGTCGCCGCCTGCGCGGACGCGGGCACGGACTACGCGGACCTGACGGGCGAGCCGGAGTTCGTCGACCGGATGTACCTCGGGTACGACGCGCGGGCCCGCAGGAGCGGGGCGCGGATCGTGCACGCCTGCGGCTTCGACTCGGTCCCGCACGACCTCGGGGTGTACTTCACCGTCAAGCAGCTGCCCGAGGGCGTACCGCTGCGCGTCGACGGATTCGTACGCTCCCGCGCGATGTTCTCGGGCGGCACCTTCGCCTCCGCGATCACCGCGCTGGGGCGCGGGCCGCAGATGCTCCGGGCCGCGAAGGAGCGGCGGCTGTCCGAGCAGGGGCCCGTGGGACGCCGGGCGCGAGCCCCGCTCGGCGGGGTGCGGCGCAGTCGCGAGACGGGGACCTGGGCACTGCCGCTGGCGACCATCGACCCGCGGGTGGTGGTCCGTTCGGCGGCCGCGCTGGAGCGGTACGGTCCGGATTTCCGCTACCGGCACTACGCGTCGGTGAAGTGGCTGCCGGTCGCGGTCGGCGGAGTGGCGGCGGTGGGCGCCGCCTTCGCGCTCGCCCAGTTCCCGGCGGCACGCGCCTGGCTCACGAGCCGGTACGCGGCGGGCTCGGGTCCCGACGAGGAGCGCAGGGCCAGGAGCTGGTTCACGGTGCGCTTCGTGGGTGAGGGCGGCGGGCGGCGGGTGTTCACCGAGGTGTCGGGCGGCGACCCGGGCTACGACGAGACGGCGAAGATGCTGGCCGAGTCGGTGCTGTGCCTGGCCTTCGACGAGCTGCCCCCGACGTCGGGGCAGGTGACGACGGCGGTGGCGATGGGCGACGCGCTGCTGGAGCGGCTGAGGGCGGCGGGGCTGGGATTCCGGGTCGCGGACGTGCGGGAGGCGACCGGGGTCACTGACCGGTGACCCAGCCCGCGAGGGTGTAGATCATCCCCCCGGTCCAGCCCAGTGCGGCCAGGCCGCCGAGCAGAATCCCCATGTTCGTACGGCGTCCCGCGCGGTGGACCGACACGGACTCGGCCGCCCGGGGGTACGTGGGGTGCTCGGGGTGCGCGGGCAGGTGCGCGTGCACGTCAAAGCTCGGGCTCGGGCTCGGATTCCGGTAGGGGCTCATACCATCACCCTGTCCCATCACCATGGTTCAAACATCCGTACAGATACTCAGTTACGCGCTTGTTCCGGAACCGGCGCCGACCGCCTCGCGCAGGGCCCGGCGGCACAGGGCGTCCGCCCTGCGTGTCGACTCCGGGAGCCGGAAGCCCGGCGCCAGGCGCAGCGTGTGCGCGCAGGCGTTGTCCAGGCTCACACGGTGGCCGACGGAGACGAAGACCGGCTTCACACCGTCTTGCGTACGCACCGCGCGGCCCACCTCCTCACCCGCCCCGTCCAGCAGCGGCGACACGGCGCCGCGGTGGGGGCCCGGCTGCTCGTACGTGAAGGTGAAGGGGTTCTTGGCGACACCGATGGTCGCGAGCCCCGTCACGACGCCGAGGTGGCTGGCGAGGCCGAAGCGGCGCGGGTGGGCCTGCCCGTACCCGTCGCAGACCACCAGCCCCGGGTCCGCCGACAGCGATTCGAGGGCGGCGAGCACCGTGGGCAGTTCCCGGAACGCGAGCAGGCCGGGGACGTACGGGAAGGCGACGCGGCCCACCGCCGTGGCCTCCTCCACCACGGCGAGCGTCGCGGCGTCGAGGACGACGGCCGCCGCGGCGACGAGGTCACGCGCGTCGTCGTACGCCACGTCGACACCCGTCACCAGGCCGGTGCCGGGGGGCGGTCCCGGCTCGTCGAGCACCACGCGGGCGCGCAGTGCGTCCTGGATCGCTCGGGCTTCGGCTTCGTCGGCGGGGGGACTCGGGCTCTTCATAGTGATCAGAAGGGTACGGGTAGCCTGACGATCATGTTTGTACTGGAGCTGACCTACACCGCCCCCGTCGAGCGCGCCGACGAACTGCTGGAAGCGCATGTGGCCTGGCTGGACG
This sequence comes from Streptomyces sp. NPDC003016, assembly GCF_053591455.1. Lineage (NCBI taxonomy): Bacteria > Bacillati > Actinomycetota > Actinomycetes > Kitasatosporales > Streptomycetaceae > Streptomyces > Streptomyces sp. NPDC003016. The sequence continues at coordinate 154,306 of NZ_JBSFTV010000011.1, read as the reverse complement.
CGCAGTACGAGGCGGGGGTGTTCATCGCCTCGGGACGCAAGGTGCCGCGTGACGGCGGGGTGATCCTTGCCGTCGGGGACGACCGGGCGCGGATCGAGGAGATCGCGGCGGCCGATCCGTTCACGGTGGCGGGGGTGTGCGCGTACCGGATCACCGAGTTCGTGGCGACGAAGACGGCTCCGGGGCTCGTGCCCTACCGGGAGCAGCCGCCCGCGTAGGGGCGGCCGCTCCCGGCCGTCGGAACTCCAGGCGCGCCACGCGGCCCTTCTCGCCCGACGCCCAGCAGCCGAAGTCCGGCGCGCAGTCGACCGTGTCGTACGAACCGGTGTCGACCGTCCGCCAGCTGCGGCCGCCGTCCAGCGTGAGGTCCGTGCCCGTGGGGCCGACCGCCAGCGCGCCGGACGTGGTGTGCGGCAGCCAGGCCACGCCCGAGCGGTACGCCGGCGGCGGGGTCTTCGGCCGCTGCCAGCTGCGGCCGCCGTCGCCGGTCACCGCCGCCGCCCGCGGCGACGCCTGGCCGGTGCGGTAGTCGCCGCCGACCGCGATGCCGTGGTCGCGGTCGCGGAAGGCGAGGCCGAAGACGCCCCGCGCCGGGTCGCCCGCCGGGATCGTCGTCTCGGCCGCGGTCCAGGTCAGGCCCCGGTCCGCGGAGTGCAGCACCCGGCCGGCCGCCCCGCCTCCCGTGGCGAGCCATACGTCCCGCGGGCCGGAGCTGACCAGGCACTGGCCGCTCGCCGCGAAGCCCGCCTCGCCGCTCCGCGCCGCGGGCATGCCCGCGCTCGGCAGGACCTTCCAGGACGCTCCGCCGTCGCCGGTGGACAGGATGCGGTACTTGCCGTCGACCGGGTCGCTCATCGCGAGGCCGTTGCGGCTGTCGAAGAAGGTCACGCAGTCGTAGAACGCCTTGGGGTCGGTGTTGCGGAAGCTCTCGGTCCAGCTCGCGCCGCCGTCCCCGGTACGGAAGATCCGGGACGCCTCGCCCTCGCCGATGGCCAGCACCACCGCCCGCCGGCCGTCGAAGGCCTCGATGTCGCGGAACTCCAGCTCCCCCGCGCCCGGCGGCGAGACATCGCGCCAGCTCCGGCCGCCGTCGGCCGTGCGCAGTACCGTGCCCTCGGCCCCGGCGGCCCACGCGGTCTTCCGGCCGACCGCCGCCAGACCCCGCAGCCGCACGTCCGTACCGGAGTCCTTCGGCTCCCAGCCAAGGCCGCCGCGCGGTGACCGCTCCGCTACGTCCGCCTGCGCCGGGGCGGCCAGGACGGCGGCCAGCGCCGCCCCGCACAGTCCCACCGACACCACTCGTCCCGTCTTCCCCGTACCCCTCATGGCGCTGGAAGCTAGCCCACGCCACCCTCGCCGTCCAGGGTGCGGTTCCCGCCCGCGCTCCGGGGCGGTGGCGGTGACGCAGGTCACGTCCCCGTCGCATGCACGGAATCGCGTGTTCCTACGTCTGTCCCTGTGACAGGACGCATCAACCGAACCGTGAGAGGGGGCACGCCGTGTCACCCGTGATCGAGCAGGCCGTGCAGGCCCGTCTGATCTCGTCCGCGCCCCGGATGGAGACGGTCCCCGCGACCTTGCGGTACGACCGCGCGGACCCCTTCGCCGTACGCATGGGCTTCCCGCCGCCCGCGACCCTGGAGGGCGTCGAGGTCTCCTGGGTGTTCGCCCGCGAACTCCTGGCCACGGGCACGGACACGCGGGCCGGCCTGGGCGACGTACAGGTGCGGCCGTACGGCTACGGGCGGACCGTGCTGGAGTTCCACGCCGCCGAGGGCACCGCGATGGTCCACATCCGCACCGCCGACCTGCGCCGCTTCCTCCGGCGCACGCACGCCCTCGTCCCCGTGGGCGACGAGCACCTGCATCTGGACGTCGACCACGACCTGGCCGAACTGCTGCGCGACGCGCTGTGACGGGAGAGCCGGATTAATCGGTTGGCGCCCCCGGGGCCATGACGTACTTTGGCCGTGGCCCTGTTGTCGTCGATCGGAGTGGACGTTGCTCGTCTGAGGTTCTGAGACACCGTGCCGCACAGCTTCCGTCTGTGCGCGCCGCGTGCGACCTCGGCACTTGAGCCGTCCTTCCCGGACCGGGCCTTTCGCAGTTCCACAGCCTCGCGGTTTCGCGGTTCTGCGCGGAGATCCCTCGCTCCTTTCCGGCCGTACGCCGCCCGCGCCGCGGTGTCTCCACCCGTTGCCCTTGCTCGTTTTCCAGCAACCGGGAGGCACTCTTGTCCACCTTCCCCACCCATATCACCTGCTCCGCGCTCTCCTTCGGCTGGCCGGACGGGAGCCCCGTGTTCGACGACTTCCAGCTGGCGGTCGGCCCCGGAAGGACCGGCCTGATCGGTCTCAACGGATCAGGGAAGTCGACCCTGTTGCGTCTGGCGGCCGGTGAGCTCTCTCCCACCAGCGGGAAGATCCGGGTGGCCGGTGAGGTCGGTTACCTCCCGCAGAACCTGGTCCTCGACACCGCGCTGCGCGTGGACGAGGCCCTCGGCATCGCCGGGGCGCGCGCCGCCCTGCACGCGATCGAGGCGGGCGAGGCGACCGGGGAGAACTTCACGGCCGTCGGCGACGACTGGGACGTCGAGGAGCGCGCCCGCGCCACCCTCGACCAGCTCGGGCTCGTCCGGATCGGCCTCGACCGGACCATCGGCGAGGTCTCGGGCGGCGAGTCGGTGCTGCTGCGGCTGGCCGCGCTGCTGCTGCGCCGCCCCGCCGTCCTCCTCCTCGACGAGCCGACGAACAACCTGGACCGCCGGGCCCGCGAGCGGCTGTACGCCGCGGTCGAGGGCTGGTCCGGCGTGATGGTCGTGGTCAGCCACGACCGTGAACTGCTGGAGCGCGTCGACCAGATCGCCGAGCTGCGCGAGGGCGAGGTCCGCTGGTACGGCGGGAACTTCTCGGCGTACGAGGAGGCGCTCGCCGTCGAGCAGGAGGCGGCCGAACGCATGGTGCGGGTCGCCGAGGCCGATGTGCACCGGCAGAAGAAGGAGCTGGCCGAAGCACAGGTGAAGCTGGCCCGCCGCAAGCGGTACGGGCAGAAGATGTACGACAGCAAGCGCGAACCGAAGATCGTCATGAACGCCCGCAGGCGCGCCGCGCAGGAGTCGGCGGGCAAGCACCGCATCATGCACGCCGAGAAGCTGGCGGAGGCGAAGGAGCGGCTGAGCGGGGCGGTGGAGGCGGTGCGCGACGACGACGAGATCAACGTCGTACTGCCGCACACGACCGTGCACCCGGGGCGCAGGGTGCTGACGCTGCGCGATCTCCACCTGCGGTACGGGGCACGGATCGGCGGCGAGTTCGAGGTCCGCGGTCCCGAGCGGATCGCGCTGACCGGGCGCAACGGCGCGGGCAAGACGACGCTGCTGCGCACGGTCACCGGAGAACTGGAGCCGGCCTCGGGCGAGGCGGTCGCGCACGTGCCGCTGCGTTTTCTGCCCCAGCGGCTCGACGTGCTGGACGACGGGCTGACGGTGGCCGAGAACGTGGCGGAGTTCGCGCCCTCGGCGACCCACAACGCCATCAGGGCGCGGCTGGCGCGCTTCCTGTTCAAGGGGGCGCGGGCGGACCAGCGGGCGGGGACGCTGTCCGGCGGAGAGCGGTTCCGGGCGACGCTGGCGGCGCTGCTGCTGGCGGAGCCGGCGCCGCAGCTGCTGCTGCTGGACGAGCCGACGAACAACCTGGACATGGCGAGCGTGCGCCGGCTGGTCCAGGCCCTGGAGTCGTACGAGGGCGCGCTGGTCGTGGCGAGCCACGACGAGCCGTTCCTGGAGTCGATCGGGATCACCCGGCGGCTGGAGCTGGGGCCGGAGCCGGGAGCGGAGCCGGGGCCGGACGGCAGCTCCTGAGGGGCGCCGGGCCGAGGACCGGGAGCCGCCGGACCGGGCCCCCGCGTCGTTCGCCGGCTCGGAACACGAACCGGTTCCGATTGAAATCGGAGCGTGCGGGAAGCCGGGGGGTGACGTGACATGCCTCTCGGTGCACCCGTCCGGCCTGCGTGCATACCTGCCTTTAAATGGACATTGCGCACCGAGACTTGGCTCAGCTCTTACGACCCCCTTAACCTACGGTCTCGTAACCTACGAAGCCGTAGGTACTTCCCCCCTCGTCCCCGTCCCCAGGAGCACCCGTGACGATCACCTCTCCCCAACTCGGCAGTTCGGACGCGTGGACCGACGCCCGGCTGCTGTACGCACTGGAAGAGGTGGTGGAAAAGGAACTGAACCGCCATCTCAAGGTCGCCAAGGACTGGATGCCGCACGAGTACGTCCCGTTCTCCGACGGCCGTAACTTCCCCGGCATCTTCGACGACGGCCAGGCCTGGGAGCCCGAGCAGTCGAAGGTCACCGACATCGGCAAGATCGCCCTCGTCGTCAACCTGCTGACCGAGGACAACCTCCCCAGCTACCACCACGAAATCGCCTCCCTCTTCGGCCGCGACGGCGCCTGGGGCACCTGGGTGCACCGCTGGACCGCGGAGGAGGGCCGGCACGGCATCGTGATGCGCGACTACCTGCTCACCTCACGCGCAGTCGACCCGGACAAGCTCGAGGCGTTCCGCATGCAGCACATGTCGGAGGGGTTCGAGTCCGACAACCGCCACTCGATGCTGCACTCCGTGGCGTACGTGGCCTTCCAGGAGCTCGCGACCCGCGTCTCGCACCGCAACACCGGACACCAGTCGGGCGACCCCGTCTGCGACCGCATGCTGGCGCGGATCGCGACCGACGAGAACCTGCACATGGTCTTCTACCGCAACCTGCTGGGTGCGGCCTTCGAGATCGCCCCCGACCTGACGATGCAGTCGGTGCGCGACGTCGTCGTGAACTTCCGGATGCCCGGACACGGCATGCCGGGCTTCGAGCGGGCCGCCGCGCAGATGGCGATCGGCGAGATCTACAACATGCGCATCCACCACGACGACGTGCTCCAGCCCGTCCTGCGCTACCTGAAGGTCCTGGAGATCGACGGGCTCGGCCCCGAGGGTCTCAAGGCGCAGGAGGAGCTCGGCCTGTACATGAACGGGCTGGACTCCGAGGCGAGCAAGTTCGACGAGAAGCTGGCCGCGCGCAAGGCCCGGATGACTGCCCGCGCCGCCTCCTGACCACCCCGGCCACCCCGGCCACCCGCTGTACGCCGTCACCCCGGCACGGGCCGCGTCACGCACGCGTCCTGCGCCGGGTGGCGGCGCAGCCGTTTCAGCGGGCCGCGCCGGGGCCGTGCCCGTACTCCTCGCGTCCGGGCACGGCCCCCGATCCTGACGTCCGCCGGCTCTGCACCCGCGCGTCCTCGCGGATCAGCTCCGCCGCCTTCTCCGCTATCGCCACCGTGGGTGCCTGCGTGTGCCCCCGGGTGATCCGGGGCATCACCGAAGCGTCCACCACCCGAAGTCCCCGCACCCCCCTGACCCGCAGCCGAGGATCGGTCACCGACGCGTCGTCGGCGCCCATGCGGCAGGTGCCCACCGGGTGGTAGAGCGTCTCGGAGGAGTCCCGGATCGCCCGGGCCAGGGCCTCGTCGTCGACGGCGCCCGGGTACGGGGCCATCGGGCCCGCCGTGTACGGCGCGAACGCGGGATCGGCGAAGAGGGCTTCGGCCCGGCGGACGCCCGCCACCAGGCGGCGCAGGTCGGACTCGTCCGTCAGATAACCCGGATCGATGCGGGGCGCCGAGGTGGCCCGGTCGTCGATGAGGGTGACGCGGCCCTCGCTCGCGGGCTGGAGCAGGATCACGCCGATCGTGACGCCGTGCTCGGTGGGCGGCGTCAGGCCGTGCTCGACGAACGGCACCGGAGCGTAGATCAACTCGATGTCCGGGGCAGCCAGTTCCGGCGTACTGCGGACGAAGGCGACGGCCTCGCCGACGTTGGAGGTGAGCGGTCCGCGCCCGGCGAGGAGGAAGCGGCCGAGGTTGGCGAGCGTGTCCGCGCCGGTCAGGGTGACCGGGAGCGGGCAGCGCATCACGACCGCCGTGGACAGGTGGTCCTGGAGGTGGCGGCCCACGTCGGGAGAGGCCACCCGCAGCTCTGTGCCGGTCTCGCGCAGGTGGTCCGGGTCGCCGATGCCCGAGAGCATGAGCAGGTGCGGGGAGCCGACGGCGCCCGCGCTGAGGATCACCTCGCGGCGGGCGTGCAGCACCTTCCCCGCGTCCGCCACCACCCCCGTCGCGCGCGTGCCCTCGAACGTCAGCCGGCGTACCCGGAGGTCCGTGACGACGTCCAGGTTCCGGCGGCGCGCCGCCGGCCTGAGGTATCCGTCGGCGGTGCTCCAGCGGCGGCCGGCGCGCTGGTTGACCGGGGTCGGGGAGAAGCCGCTGGGGTCGGGGACGTTCAGTTCGGGGAGTTCCGTGAGGCCCGCTCCGCGGCAGGCCTCCAGGAAAGCCGCCGTGGTGGGGTTCGGGTCGCGCGGCGGCGAGACGAACAGCGGCCCGCGGGTCCCGTACACCGAGCGGCCCGCCGCGTCGGCCACGGCGCCCGTCCACCGCTCCGCCCGCCGGAAGTACGGCACGAACGCGTCGTACGACCACTCGGGGCCCGCCGTCTCGCCCCAGGCGTCGTAGTCGTCGCGGTGGCCGCGCACCCACATCATCGCGTTGACCGAGGAGCAGCCGCCCAGCGTGTGGCCGCGCGGCCAGTACAGCTCGCGGCCGCCCAGCCCGGCCTGCGCGACGGTGCTGAAGTTCCAGTCGTACGGCGTCCTGAAGAGCTTGGGGAAGGCCGCGGGGATCCGTATCCCGGCCCTGCGGTCCCGGCCGCCCGACTCGACGAGCGCGACCCGCACCGCCGGGTCCTCCGACAGCCGGGCGGCGAGCACACAGCCCGCCGAACCCGCTCCCACGATGACGTAGTCGTACTCGGCCGTTGCCTGCCTGCTGCTCAACACGTCTCCCCCGGGCGGTTCGCGGACGGTGCGGACCTCAGCATGGCGGGCGGGGAACACCCGTGCCAGAGGGCGTGCGGAGGCGGCGCGCCGGTGCGGTCCGGACCCGGCGCGGCCCGCGCCCGGGGCTCAGCGTGGTCCCCGCCTGAGGCGGAGCCTCTCGTTCTCGGAGAGTCCGCCCCAGACCCCGAACCGCTCGTCGTTCGCGAGGGCGTACTCCAGGCAGGCCACCCGCCCTTCGCAGGCGCCGCAGAGCTGCTTGGCCTCGCGGGTGGAGCTGCCGGGCGCCGGGAAGAAGAACTCGGGCCCGGCCTGGGCGCACAGCGCTGTCTCCTGCCAGGAGAGTTCACGTTCAGTGGTGGTGGTGGTGTTGATCGGCATGCCGCCCACCCTGTCCCGGAAGGATCAACATCCGCTGAACGTCTTGTCAACGCGGTCCGCGCGCGGGCTGGTGGGCGTGCTCCGCCGGATGGTGCGGCTCGTACCCGGGGATCGTGCCGTCGGCCTTGGCCACCAGGAAGAGCCCGGCCATACCCATGTCGGAGTGGCTCTGGACGTGGCAGTGGTACATCCAGGCGCCCGCGCCGACGTGTTCGCCCGCGATGATCTGGAAGCCGAAGGAGTCGGCCGGGCCCGTGATCTTGTTGTCGACGATGCGGCTGGGGTCGTCGGGGCCGGTCAGCAGGCCGGTCCTGTTGTCGGCCCAGCGGTGACCGTGGAGGTGGAACGTGTGGTAGAACTCGCCGTGCGTGATCATGAGGATCTCCACGCGGTCGCCCACCGTGGCCTCGAAATCGGGGCTCCGGTGTCCCGGCTTGTTGTTGACGGTCATGTCGTTGAAGACGATGGTGAAGGTCCTGTCCGGGAGGATGTCGCCCTTGCGGCGTACGATCACGCCGCCGTAGAGGCCCTTGCGGATGCCGCCCGTGCCGTGGTCCGTGCCCACCACGTGGTCGTGGTAGTGCCAGTAGCCCGCGCTGCCGGCCCGCCAGGTGCCGTCCTTGCGCCGGCCGGGGACGTGCGTGCGCCAGGTGTACGTCCGGGTCCCGCCGGGCTCGACATGGCTCTTGCTGAGCTTGGTGCCGTCGCTCCCGATCTCGTAGTCCACGCCGTGCACATGGAGACTGGCCGGCACGTCCAGGGTGTTCTCGAACTCGATGTGAACGGTGTCGCCCTCGACCAGCTCGATCAGCGGGCCCGGCACCGACGCCCCGCCCTTCTCGAAGCCGTAGCCCAGCTGCCCGTCGGGCAGTTTCTCGGCGTACATCTTCAGCCGGTGGATCCGGCCGCCGGCCGGCGCGGTTCTCGGCGGGCCCTCGGCCGCCACGGCGGAGGACGCGGAATCCGTCGCCGGGGACAACGATGTCACGCCGGTCGCCGCGACCGCCCCGCCCGCCAGAAGGCGTCGGTTGAAGCTACGTCTGTCCATGCCCAACTCCCCACGCGGTACGGAGATTGACGGCCACACCGTAGCGGGAGCGGCTCAGTTCATCCACACCAAGGACAAAGTTCGCGGTACTCCGGTCATACCTCTTGGCGTATGGCGAAAAGAGGTCTAGCTTCATCGGCTGTTCCTGTGACCACTGAGGGATGGGTGAACACATGCAGCGCACACCACATCACCGGTCAAGACGCCGACGCGGCCTGACAGCCGCGCTGACGGCCGGAGTTGTCGCATCCGGCCTGCTCGGCGGCGCCTCGGCCGCCGCCAAGCCGTACCCAGAACCGCCGCCCCCGCCTCCGACAACGTTGTCGCTCCCCGCCCTCCCGTCTCCGCCCGGCGGCGCGAACGTCCGTGTGCTGGTTTTCCACGGATCGGCCGCCGCAGACGAATCCCCCACGGTCGACGCCGGCATCGCGGCCGTCGAGAAGATCGGCCAGGCCGGCCCGGCGGCCCAGCGCTTCCGCGTCGAGGCGACGGACGACGCGTCCGTCTTCACCACCGCCCGGCTCGGCAGGTTCAACGCCGTGGTGTTCCTTACCGGCGGCGGCGACGTGCTGGACCCGGAGCAGGAGGCGGGTCTGGAGGCGTACATGGAGGCTGGCGGCGGCTTCCTCGGCATCCACGACGCGGCGCGCACCGAGCCGTACTCGGACTGGTTCGGCGGCCTGATCGGCGCCCGGCCCGCCGCGGGCGGGCCCACGAACGTACAGCGCGCGACCGTGGAGGTCGGCGACCGGCAGCACCCCGCGACGAAGAACCTGCCGCTCCAGTGGAAGCGCCCCGACACGTGGCTGAACTGGACAAAGAACCCGTCCGGCGACGTGCACACGGTCGCCCGCGTCCGGGAGGCGACGTACAGGCCCGGAACGAGCGCGAACGGCTGGGACCACCCGGTCTCCTGGTGCCGCGACTACGACGGCGGCCGGTCCTTCTACACCGCCATGGGCGGTACGCCCGAGTCCTTCCAGGAGACCGACTTCCGCGACCACCTGCGCGGCGCCCTCCACTGGACGACGCGCGTCGCGCGCGCCGACTGCAAGGCCGGCATCAACGCCCACTACAAGGCCGAGCGCCTCACCGCGCCCAACCAGCCGGGCCGGTCGGATCAGATCGGCGAGCCGCACGGCCTGGTGACCGCGGAGGACGGCCGGGTCGTCTACATCGGCCGGGGCGGCGGCGACAGCGACGCGCCCGTCGTCACCGACTGGAACGACCCGGACATCGGCAAGGGCCAGGGCCAGGTCCACGTCTACGACCCGAAGACGAAGAAGGTGACGCTCGCGGGCGCGCTGACGGTCTTCGGCAACAAGGGCGGCGGCGACGAGCTGGTCAAGAACGAGGAGGGCCTGCTCGGCGTCGAGACCGACCCGGACTTCCTGACCAACGGCTGGGTGTACCTGCACTACACACCCCACGCGCGGATCAACCGCGACACCCGCATGGCCGAGCGCCGGGTCTCCCGCTTCACCCTCGACCTCGCCACCGACAAGCTCGACCTCGCCTCCGAGAAGGTCCTGCTCAAGTGGCCGGTCCAGATCCACAGCTGCTGCCACGCGGGCGGCGGCATGGCCTGGGACTCGAAGGAGAACCTCTACATCGCGACGGGCGACAACAACTCCTCGCGCTTCAGCGACGGTTACTCGGGCAACAACCCGGAGCCGAACTTCAAGGGCGTGTCCTTCGCGGACGCCCGCCGCACCGCCGGCAACACCAACAACCTCAACGGCAAGATCCTGCGCATCCACCCCGAGGACGACGGTACGTACACCCTGCCCGAGGGCAACCTCTTCACCGGCAGGGAGCCGGACGAGGGCGGCGGCAGGACGCGCGGCGAGATCTACGTCATGGGTGTGCGCAACCCGGCCCGCATCGCCGTCGATCCGAAGACCGACACCCTGTACGCCGGATGGGTCGGCCCGGACGCGGGGGCGCCGAGCACCACCTGGGGTCCGGCGAAGTACGACACGTTCGCCGCGATCACCAAGCCGGGCAACCACGGCTGGCCGTACTGCATGGGCAACAACCAGCCCTACCGCGACCGCAATCTGCCCGATCCGAGCAAGCCGCTGGGCTGGTACGACTGCGACGCGCCGAAGAACGAGTCGCCGCACAACGACGGCCTGGTGAACCTGCCGCCCGTCACGCCCAACACCATCTGGTACTCGCCGCAGGGCGGCGGCGTGGACTACCCGCGCGACGCCGACGGCGTGCCCAGCTACCGGCAGGAGGAGCAGAAGCTGCTGCTGCCGTGGCTCAAGGGCGGCGGCCAGGCGACCATGAACGGCCCGGTCTACCGCTACGACGGGGCGGGCGACAGCAAGGACAAGTGGCCCGCGTACTGGGACGGCAAGTGGTTCGTCGGTGACTTCTACGACGGCGACCAGCCGCGCCACGCGGTGCTGACCGATCCGAAGACGGTGGGCAACGGCGGGCTGCCCACGCACGCCGAGTCCCTCAAGAAGATCATTCCAGTGGGCGCGGACGGCATCCGCAACCTCATGGACTGGAAGTTCGCGCCGGACGGCTCGCTCTACGTCCTCGACTACGGGCGCGGTTTCTTCACCTCGGACTCCAAGTCGGCGCTGTGGCGCGTGACGTACAAGGGCGGCGAGCCGACACCGGCCGCCGGGGACCTGGCCAGGAAGGCGGAGTAGGCAGTGAAGCTGGAACGGAGAACTCCCCGGCTGTGGACGGCGCTCGCGGCCGCCCTGCTGATGGTGCTCGGACTGACGTCGACGGCGGCGTACGGACGTGAGGACGACGGGACGGGGGCAGGGACGGAAACGGCGGCCGCGCCCGTCCAGACGCTCACCTGGACCGCCGGCGACCCGATCGACCGTTACCTGACGTTCCCGAAGACGGCGGTGGCGGGCGAGACGACGATCGTCTTCGAGAACAGCGCGGCGACCGGCAACACGACCGGGATGCCGCACACGCTGACGTTCGGCGTGTCCGACCCCGAGTACAACAACGACGTACAGCTGAACATCCTCGCCAACCCCAACGACGACCGGGGCGGCAAGCACACCGCCACGGTCGCCCTCACGCCCGGCCGGTACTTCTACCACTGCACCATCCCCGGCCACGGCTCGATGCAGGGCACCCTGACCGTCACCGGGGGCGGCGGCGAGGACACCACCGCGCCGGAGACCTCGGCGAAGGTGGAGGGCGAGAAGAACGCCGACGGCGCGTACGTCGGACACGCCTCGGTGACCGTCGCGGCGACCGACGCGGGCTCGGGCGTGGACAGGATCGAGTACGCGATCGGGGCGACCGGCGCCTGGACGGCGTACACCGCACCCGTCATGGTCCACGAGGTCGGTACGCACCAGATCCGCTACCGGGCCACCGACAAGGCGGGGAACACCGCCGCCGAGAAGGCCGTCGGCTTCACCGTCGTCGCCCCGCCGACGGACGACAGGACGCCGCCCGAGACGTCGGCGACGGTCAGCGGCGAGAAGAACGCCGAGGGCCAGTACCTGGACATGGCGACGGTCACGGTGACCGCCTCCGACACCGGCTCGGGCGTCAACACCGTCGAGTACGCGATCGGGGCGACCGGCGCCTGGACGGCGTACGCGGGGCCGGTCATGGTCCATGAGACCGGCACGCACACGGTCCGCTACCGGGCCACCGACCGGGCCGGGAACACCGCCGCCGAGAAGGCCGTCGGCTTCACCGTCGTCGCCCCGCCGACGGAGGACAAGACCCCGCCGGAGACCACGGCGACGGTCAGCGGCGAGAAGAACGCCGACGGCGCGTACATCACCAGCGCCAAGGTGACGCTGACCGCGACGGACGCGGGCGGCTCGGGCGTCGACAAGGTCGAGTACTCGCTCGACGGCGGCCCGTACCTGGCGTACACCGTGCCGGTGGTCGTCGACCGGGTGGGCCGGCACACCGTCGGCCACCGCGCCACCGACAAGGCGGGCAACACCTCCACAGCCGAGCAGGTGGTGCTCACGGTCGCGGAGGGCGGCGGCGTACCCGCGCCGAACTGCCCCGAGCACGACGAGCGGCTGACCGTCGTCGTCGGCACGGTCGACACCGGCGTACCCAACCGCGTCACGCGCAACCGCTGCACCGTCAACGAGCTGATCGAGGACGAGCGGGAGTGGACCTCCCAGGCGCTCTTCCTCAAGCACGTCGACAAGGTCCTCGACAAGCTGCTGCACGACGGGGTCGTCGACGAGCGCGAGCACCGGAAGATCTACCGCGCGGCCAGGCAGTCCGGCATCGGCAGGCCGGGCCGGACGGCCGGCTACCGCGATCTGTTCGACGGTACGCGGTCCTCCTTCGCCCAGTGGGAGCAGGTGGGCGGCGGTTCCTTCGCCCTGAACGCGGACGGCTCGATGACCAGCTCCGCCACGACGCCGGGCATGGGCATGCTGTGGTTCCCCGAGCGCACGTACGAGGACTTCTCGCTCAGGCTGCGGTGGCGCGACGACGCGCCGGGCACGGGCAACGCCAACTCCGGTGTCTTCGTCCGCTTCCCGCAGGTCCACGGCCACCCGGAGGAGCCGCGCCCGGAGTGGGTCGCCATCAAGTACGGGCACGAGGTGCAGGTACTGGACCGCCCGGACGGCGACATGTACAAGACCGGCTCGGTCTACGGCTTCGACCGGGTGGGGCTGGGCGGCGCGGGCGTCACACCCAAGGGCACCTGGAACGACTACGAGATCCGGGTGGAGGGCCAGCACTACTCGGTCTTCCGCAACGGTGTCCTGATCAACGAGTTCGACAACAACGGCGGGCAGGACTTCCAGCCGCCGCGCGGTGACGACCCGGGGACGGACGGCCGGCGGTACGCCTCCGGTTACATCGGCCTCCAGGTCCACGGGACCACCGATGTGATCTCGTACCGCGACATCCGCATCAAGCAGCTGTAGGCGGGAGCCGTCAGGCCCCGTCGGGTGCGGCCGCGTGCGCAGGCGCGCGGCCGCGTCCGCCGGGGTGGCGGTGCCGGTACACCCAGAAGACCGTGCAGGAGACGAGTGCCCAGGCGGCCAGCACCAGGAAGGGGAAGAGGTGCTGGCGGCCCTCGAAGTAGACGGCCGTGTGCTGGGCGTTGACCGAGGCGCCCGGGGGCAGCCACTGGCCGATGTGGCCGAGTACGGACGGCAGCAGCGGCCAGGACACCGCGCCGCCCGACGACGGGTTGCCGAGGAGCACCATCAGGCCCCAGGTGGGGAGCATCGCCCAGCGGCCCATGAGGGTGTTGAACATCGTGAAGACCATGCCCGAGGTGAACATCGTCAGCGCCAGGATCAGCCACGACTCGACGAACGGCAGGTCGAGCGCGCCGAGCAGCCAGTCCACGGCGGCGGCGATGGCGAACGCGCCCAGGAGCGAGTAGGCGACGGTGAAGGCGATCCGCTCGGCGGGGTTGAGCCCGCGGGCGTGGACGCTCAGCTGGATGGCGCCGACGAAGCCGATGATGACGGCGGCGAGCGAGATGTAGAAGAGGGCGAGCCCGCGCGGATCGCCCTCCTGGAGCGGCTTGATGTCCCTGACCGCGACCGGCACACCGGTACGCGCACCGACCTTCGCGGCGGTCTCGGCGAGCACCTGCGCGACGGAGGCACCCGACGCGCCCGCCACGTCGAGTTCCACGCTGTTGCCCCTGGTCCGCAGGATCGCGAACTCCTCCTGCTCGTTCACGGCCTCGCGCGCCTCGGCGGCGGTGTCGTAAGGGGTCAGGACGAGCGAGGCGCCGAGTGCCTCCTCCATGCCGGTGACGAACGTCCGGGCGGGCGGTGCCTTCGTGCCGCCGACCACGGCGACGGGGACCCGGCGCGGGGTGGGGTCGGCCATCGTGTACGTGTAGGAGCCGGCGAAGAGTCCGGCCGCGACGGCCAGGATGAACACCAGCACGAGGGCGGGCAGGAACGGCGATCCCTTGAAGGCCGCCCACTTCTCGGCAGCCGTCGGCGGCCTGCCGTGCGCGCCGTGCGAGGGGCGCTCCTCGGGGGCGTCCGGTGTGTCCCGCGCGTCCCGCGCTCCCTGTCCCTCGGTCATACGGCGCTCACACGCTCTCGTGCTTGGCCCGGTCCGGCGGGTACGGCGTGCCTTCCGGACCGTGGTCGTGATCGTGATCGTGATCGTCCATGTCCGTCACGCTAAGCCGGACGGGCCCGGACCGCACACCGGGCCGGACCGTACGCCCGGTCGCAGGAGCGGATGGGCCACGGCCCCGCGGAGGTCCTCAGGGCGCGGTGATCTTCTCCCACTCCCTGCGGTCGGGGCCCACCGTGCTCGGTACGTAGTCGGGGTGCGCCGCCAGCCAGGCCGCCACCCGCGCCCTGATCTCCGGGGCTCCGTACGCCTCGGCCGGGGACGCCGCGAGATGCCGGACCCTGGCGCGCGCCCGCATCACCTCCGGGTCCTCCTGGGCGCACTCGAAGAGCGCCGCCCGCTGCCGGGCGGGACCGGCCGTGAACTCCCTGACGGTGAAGCGTTCGCCGAGCGCGTGGTCGGTCATGACCTGGAAGTCGAACCAGGGCCTGAGGGTCCGCAGCGCCCAGGCGTAGTGCTCGGTGACGAAGTCCGGCGACCCCGGACCGGGACGCGGGCCTCGGTGCGGGCCGGGGTACGGGCCTCGGTCCGGTCCTTGGAGCGGGCCTCGGTCCGGGGCGGTCTCGTGGGCGACCCGGCGGGCCGCCCACAGGGCGAGCGACATCCCCTGCCCGAGGGTCGGGTTGGTGTGGGTGACGGCGTCCCCGACGCCGACCATGCCCGTGACGACGGGCCCCTGTTCGTCGACGAGCGTGCTCCAGCGGTTGTCCAGCCCGGCGGTCGCGAGAACCGGGGAGAGCGGCCGCGCCCCCAGCTCCAGCCACGCCTCCCCCGGCGGGAACGTGCGGGCCGCCGCCTCGAAGACGGCCGGGTCGCGCAGCGCGCCGCGCGTCGGGTCCTTGGTGTGGACGAAGAGCGTGACCGCGAACAGCCCGTTGTCGGCCGGGAAGACGGCGCAGCCGGCGAAGGTTCCGCCGGACACGGTCCAGGGCCGGGCGGGGCCGTCGAGACGCCCGCCCGGCAACCGGTACCAGCGGCAGAAGTACGCGATGCCGGTACGGTGCCGCTCCACCACCGGGGGGCGGCAGCCGGCCCCGGTCAGCCACTCCCCCGACGCGCACCGGCGCCCGCCCGCGTCGATCACCAGTTCGGCTTCGTACGCTCCCCGTTCCGTCTGTACGCCGCGGACGCGGGGCGGGGCCGCCGACGGGTCGACGAGGAGTCCGGTGACGGGCTCGCCGTAGCGCAGGGCAGCTCGCGGTTCGGCCCGCAGTGCCTCGGTGAGCGCTGTTTCGACGACGATGCGCCGGGCCTGGACCGTCACCAGGTCCTCGTCGCCGGGCCGGGCCGGGGGCCGTTCCCCGAACCAGTCCAGCTCGTGCCGTTCGCGGGCACCGAGCCGCATGACCGTGTCGTGGACGTCGGGCGCTTCGGCGCGGAGCACGGCGCGGGCGGCACCGAGCATGAGGTGGGGCTGGGCGGCCTGCGGTACGCCGGGCCGCCGCCAGCCGAAGAAGTCCTCGTCGAGGCCGGAGGCGGAGCCGCCCGGAGCGCGGGGGTCGCGCTCGAAGACCGTTACCCGGTGGCCGCGTCGGGTGGCGAAGAGTGCCGTTGCCAGTCCGCCTATCCCGCCGCCGATCACCGCGAAGTCCGCCATGCCGTCCCCCTCAGCCCAAAGTGCCCGTCGCTGGAGTCTGCCCAGTGCGGGGCGGCCCGACCCGGGCGGCGAACCCTGCGGGGCACAGCCGCTACGGCGTACGGACGTCACCGCATGCGCGGCGCCCGCGCCGGTGTGAGGGTGCAAGGGTGACCACCACCCGCGAGACCGGCCCGGCCACGGCCCCCACCCCCGCGCAGGCGTCCTCCGCGCCGCCCGTGCTCGACAGACGGCAGCGGAACATCGTCTTCGGGACGATCGTGCTCGGCATGCTGCTGGCCGCTCTGGACCAGACGATCGTCGGCACCGCCCTGCCGACGATCGTCTCGGAGCTCGGCGGCGCCGAGCACATGTCGTGGGTGGTCACGGCCTACCTCCTGGCCGAGACCGTCGCCACCGTCCTCGTCGGCAAGTTCGGCGACCTCTTCGGCCGCAAGCTGGTCTTCCAGGTCTCGGCGACCGTCTTCATCACCGGTTCGTTCCTGTGCGGCCTGTCGGCCGACATGACGCTGCTGATCGCCTGGCGCGCCCTCCAGGGCATCGGCGCCGGCGGCCTGATGGTCACCTCGATGGCGCTGATCGCCGACGTCATCCCGCTGCGCGAGCGCGGCAAGTACCAGGGCGCGATCGGCGCGGTCTTCGGCCTCGCCACCGTCGTCGGCCCGCTCCTCGGCGGCCTGTTCACCGACCATCTGACCTGGCGCTGGGCGTTCTACGTCAACGTCCCGATCGCGATCGCCGTGGTCGTCGCCGCCGCCCGCAACATCCCCTCCGTACGCTCCGCCGGCCGCCCCGTCATCGACTACCTCGGCATCGCGCTCGTCACCATCGGCGCGAGCGCGCTGATCCTGGGGACGAGCTGGGGCGGCAACGAGTACGCCTGGGGCTCGGGCGTCATCATCGGGCTCTTCGCGGGCGGGCTGATCGCGCTCGCGCTGTTCTGTTACGCCGAGACGCGCGCCGCCGAGCCGATGCTCCCGATGCGGCTGTTCTCGAATCCCGTCTTCACCGTCTGCTCGATCCTCAGCTTCGTCGTCGGCTTCGCGATGCTCGGCGCGATGATCTTCCTGCCGACGTACCTCCAGTACGTCGACGGGGACTCCGCGACGGTCTCGGGCGTGCGGACGCTCCCGATGATCGTCGGCCTGCTCATCGCGTCCGTCTTCAGCGGCAACGTCGTCAGCAGGACGGGCAGATACCGGATCTTCCCGATCGTCGGCTCACTGGTGATGGGCGTCGGCCTGTTCCTGCTGTCCCTGATGGGGACGGGGACCGGCGCCTGGCCGGAGTCGCTCTACATGTTCGTGCTCGGCGTCGGCATCGGCCTGTCCATGCAGGTCCTGACGATCGCCGTGCAGAACACCGTGGAGTACACCGACCTCGGCACGGCCACCTCCGGTGTCACCTTCTTCCGTACGCTCGGCATGTCGTTCGGCACGGCGGTCTTCGGCACCATCTACGCCAACTCGCTGCGCCCCCACCTCGCCGCGGGCATCACCGAGGCCGCCCGCGGCGGCGGGGCGGACCCCACGGCCCTGGCGCGGGCGGCGCAGAGCCCGGAGGGCCTGCACACGCTGCCGCCCGCGCAGGCGGAGCCGATCGTCCAGGCGTACGCGGACTCGCTGCACACGGTGTTCCTGTGGACGGTCCCGGTCGCGGTCGTGGGCTTCCTGGTGTCGCTGTTCCTCAAACAGGTCACGCTGCGCGACTCCGCCCGCGCGGGCTCGACCGACATGGGCGAGGGGTTCGCGTCCCCCGGTACGGGGGATTCGGCCAAGCTGCTCGAGCTGTCCGTCGGGCAGATCCTCCGGGCCAGGGGCCCCGACACGGCACGGTGGATCGTCAGCGGCTCCGACACCCGCCTCGACCTCGCGGGCGCCTGGGCGGTCATGCAGGTCACGCTGCTCACCCGGCTCGTCGGACATGCCAGCCTCGGGCTGATCGCCGCCCGCCGCAACGTCCCGCCGGAGGTCCTGCTGCCGGTCTTCGACCGGATGGTGGACGAGGGCTACCTCACCCGTGACGGCACCCTGCTCTCCCACACCCCGGCGGGCGCGCGCGAGGCCGAAGTCATCACCGAGGCGTGGGCCCGGTGGCTCGGCGACCAGCTGGAGATGGACGGCGGGCGGCCGGACGACAGGGAACTGCGGGCCGCCGTCGACGCGATCGCCAAGCGGCTGCTCGCCGAGGACCTGGCGCAGGGCGGACTCCTGCCGGCCGGCCGCCGCCGAGTGTCGTGAGGCCGGTCCGCCACCGGGTTACGCCGCTGAACCGGCCTCGGCGTCCGCCGCTTCCCGAGGGAGCGGAACCGGTGCGTCCGGCGTCTCCTGCGGAGCCGCCCGCGCCGTCCGCACCAGCCGGGCCGCGGCGAGCCAGAAGGTGGTCGGCAGGAACACCAGGTCGCCGACGATCGTGATGGCCGAGAACATCGGCAGGGCCATCAGGGCGCCGATGCCGATGTGCGTGCCGAGCATGAGGACGAGGATGCAGTACTTGAGCCGCCGGTTGAACACCAGCGCGGGGAACAGCATCTGCGAGAACACGGTGACGTACGCCATGAGGGCCGCGAAGGCGCCGTGGCCCGCGATCCAGGCCGAGAGTTCGGGCCAGGTCGAGAAGTCGTCGTACATCATCGAGTAGTAGAGGGCCGTGCCGTTGCGCCACGACTCGCCCTGGATCTTGTACATGGCCGCGGAACCGTAGACGACCATGACCTGGAGCGCGATCATCGCCATGCCGCCGTTGTGCAGGACGGTGACCAGGCGCCGGCGGAGCTCTTCCGTCTCCGCGCCCCAGAAGACCGGCTTCGGCTTCGGCGAAGCCGCGCCTGCCGCCTCCGCCCGGCGGGCGCGGCGGCGCGCGTCGAGCGACCAGTACCGGCCCGACGCGACGAAGACCAGGTAGTTGGCGAACAGCAGACTCAGCAGCGCCCAGCCGCTGTTGGCCATGGACCCGCGCAGGTAGAAGGCCACCACGAGGAACCAGAAGACCACGGCCGTGGCGCGGGTGCGCCAGCCGAGCATCAGCAGCGCGCTGGCCACGACCGCGAGCCCGTACCAGGCCCAGAAGACGAGCGCGCTGTCGGTGGCGAGGAGCGAGTACCACCAGGAGAAGGCGCCGTCCAGACCGCGCGCCTTCAGGGTCTGCTCGAAGAGGTCGGGGGTGAACGGTGAGCCCGGCCCCCACAGGCGGTCGGCGCGTACCGATTCGCGGAGCAGGTGGATCAGGTACAGGCCGCCGAGGCCGATGCGGATCGCGGCCGCGCTGTAGGGGGCGAGTGGCTGGAGGGTCAGCTGCCGGGCCCTGCCCGCGACATGGCGGCCGAGGCCGCCCGCGGAGTCCAGGCCCAGGGCGAGGGCCGCGCGTACGGTCATGAGCGGACCTTCCAGTACCCGAGGGTCTGATAGTGCGGCCGCGTCACGACGGCGCCGGCCCGGGAGCCGGGCGCCGGTATGCGGGTGCTCCTCAGGCGGAGCTGGACGGCCTGTCCCGGCTCCTCCCCCATGGCGTCGAGCCTGACCAGAACCACGTTGAGCAGATAGCGTGCCGAGCGGCCGGTGGCCGGGGCGGCGTTCTGGCGCGCCGCGTTCGTCCGGTAGTGGGACACGGCCCGGCGCAGTACGAGCTGGTCCTCGATGCTGGGGAGCAGTTCGCCCCGGTACGCCGCGTTGTCGTGCGCGGTGAGGTCGATCCACCGGCCGAACTTCCCGTCGACGTTCGCGCGCACCTCGAGGTGCTGGTTGAACTTGGAGGGTTCCGGCGCGAAGATGCTCCAGTCCTGCGGGAAGAGCGGCCGCATCCACCCGTCGACCCGTTCCCGGTAGCTCGTGGAGAGCGGGAAGTCCGTGGCGACGTGGAGCAGCAGCATGCCGGAGTGGACCAGGGCCACGAACGCGACGGAGACCGCGAACCACCGGACGATCGCGCGCCGCGACGCCCCCAGCGGCGTGCCGCCGGGTGCGAGTGGGTCGGGCGGCGGTATGGCGGACTCGGCCACGCTTGTTCTCCTCATGGTGCTCCTGCGTCGCGACGGCGCCCAGGGTATCCATCCGCCGCGTCAGATCTCTTTGGCGGGCCATTCCAGCAGCCGTGCGCCGATCACCGCGGTCTGGAGCGTGTAGCGGTGCATGGCGTCGGCCGGGTCGGATCCGGTGAGCTGGTGGATGCGGTGCAGCCGGTAGGTCAGCGCCCGTACGCTCAGGCTGAGCCGCCGGGCGGCCTCCGCCGACACGCAGCCGGCGTCGAAGTACACGCCCAGCGTCTCCAGCAGCGGCTCGGCGCCGCCGCGGGCCTGCCGGAGCGGGCCCAGCGCGCTGAGCACCAGGTCGGCCATCGCCTGGCGGTCGCGGGTGAGGACGGGGAAGACCAGCAGTTCGGCCGCGTGCAGCACGGGGCTGTCGAGGGCCATGCGGTCGGCCAGTTCGAGGGCGCTGAGGGCTTCTTCGTACGAGTGGACCACGCCGCCCGCGCCCGGGTGCGCGCGGCCGATCGCCACGCGGCCGCCGTCCGTGGCGGCGTGCGCCTGCTTGGCGAAGTGGGTGAGCACATCGGTCTGGTCCCCGGGCACGATGCAGATCAGCCGGCCGTCCTTGGTGGCGAGCAGGATGCGGCGGTCGCCGAAGCGGCCGATGAGCTCGTGGTCCACCCGGCGGGTGACGTGGTCGGTGTCCTCGTACGTCTCGGCGCCCTCGGCCACCGCGACGGCGTGGGCCTGGGAGAGCCGCAGGCCGAAGCGCTCGGCGCGGGCGGCGAGCCGGCCCAGGTCGCTGCGTCCGTGGAGGAGGTCGTCGATGAACTCGCGCCGGGCCGCCTCTTCCTGGCGTACGGCCAGCCGCTGGGCCCGCTCGTACCCCTCGGCGAAGGCGTCGACGGCCTGTTCCACGGCGGCCAGGACCCGGTCCGGCTCCGCGGACGCGCCGGGCCAGTCGGCGCGGGTGGCCGCCAGGTGGAGGCCGACGAGGGCGCGCAGGCCGTGTCCCGCTTCGGCCGCCTGCTCTCCGAGCGCGCGGCGCGAGTCCAGTTCGTCCCGCGTGAGACGGCGTCCGGTGGCGGAGACTTCCGCCAGGATCCGGGCATAGCCGTCCAGATAGTCCTCGGACATCTCGTGCTCCGTCACGCGCTTCCCCGGATTCCTGACGCTTGCCGATGCTTGCTGATGCTCCCTGACGCGCCGTTGACCACTCCTTGAGGTGGCCCCTTCGGCATGGAAAGAGCATAAAGATTGCCGGAATACGGCAATGCACCGGGAGTTGCCCGCCTGCAACGACGGACGGCCCGGAACTGCCGTACAAGGGTCGGCGGTTCCGGGGCGTCGGGCCGTATGCTGATCGGCCATGGAAGACGACACTCCGCACCGGGCCGGCGCATGGCGCCAGGGACGCGGCCCGCGGCGACGGAGGATCGGGGTGCTCGGCTGGGCCGTGCTGGTCCTGCTCGTCGTCGCGCTGTTCGTCCTGGGCCCGCGCTGACGCCGTCAGCCCGCCGACGCCGTCAGCCCGCCGACGCCGTCAGCTCGGCGACGCGTCGGCGCGTGACGCGGGCGTACGGCCGAGGAGTTCGGCCTGTCCGCGGCGGGTGGCCGCGAGGACCACGCGGGCGTCGGAGCGCAGTACGTAGCCGGGGTGCAGGTCCCCGACCAGGCGGGGCGGGCGCCCCGCGCCCCTGCCGCGGCCCGCGCCGTCGGTGTCGGTGTCGGTGTCGGCACGGTCCGCGCTCAGATCGCTGCGGCGGTCCTCGGTGGCGGTGTCCAGGGCGAGGAGGCACCACGCGCCGGATCTGAAGGCCCCGGCGACGGTACGCCCTTCGAGCTGCGGCAGGTCCGCCACCCGGACGGCGGCGAAGAGCAGCACCGTGCGCCCGGCCGGTACGGTGCCCAGGACCTGGCGGCCCATCAACGCTCCGGCGAAGGAGGGCGCGGCGAGGAGCCGGGCCCGCTCGGTGTCGTACTCCTTGCCGCCTGGCTCGCTGCCTGGCTCGGGCACAGCACTCGCCTCTCTCGTCGGTCCCGGGCTCCTCGCGTACCCGATGCGCCCGGCCGCAACAGCCCGCCGCGGCGGGGTCAGCCGGCGCGTCCGTCCCCCGGGCCGTCCCGCGGTTCACCCCGCAGCGCGTCCGCGCCGCGCCGGTCGAGTGCGACCCGTACCAGCGCCGCCGCCAGCGGGGCGAGCTCCTTCTCGCCGACGAGTCGGGACAGCTGGTCCGGGTCGGCCGGGAGGCCGAGGCGTTCCGCGCCCTGGAGGGCCTTCCCGTCCAGGTACGGCGCGACCTGGGGCCACACCGCCTGCGCTTCGCGCAGAAAGATGTCCGCACCGGCGGGCCCGATCCCCGGCACCTCCCGCAGCAGGCTCCGCAGCGCCTCCGTGTCGCCGCCGGCGGCCTCGCGCATGCGGCGCAGGTCGCCGCCGTACCTGTCGAGCACCAGCCGCGCCCCTTCACCGAGCTGGGTGGCGGTCCGTTCGTCGTAGCGGCGGTAGCCGCCCGCGCCGAGGGCGTCGACGCGCCGCTGCCACGTGGCGGCCTCCATGCGGCGCGCGTCGCGCAGCCCCGCGGCGTGGAGCGCGCGGGCGGCCGCCACGGCGGTGGAGGCCCGGATCCGGGCGCTGAGCAGGCAGGACAGGACGAGGAGGCGGTAGAGCGGCTGCGGGGTGTCGCACAGCCGGATGCCCGCCTCGGCGGCGTACGTCCGTCCGTACGCGTCGAGGAGTGCCCGCACCGTGCGCTCGTTCTGGGAACGGGCGCGGGGCCGGGTCCCGGGGGTCACGCCGGCTTGAGCGGGTCGTGTCCCAGCAGCATCAACCGGTACCGCCAGGTCTGGTCACCGGCCGTCGGCTCCAGGTCGTCGCGCCGCTGCGCGGTGACGGTGTCCACGACCTGCCGCATGACCGCGACGTCGTCGTCGGTCAGATCCGTGCGCCGCTTGCTCAGGATCGAGAGGACGTGCCGTCCCGTCCCGGTCCCTGCGCGGTCGGGCAGCGGCTCGGCGTGCTCGCCCGCGTCGCTGGTCCGGAGCCAGGAGGCCAGTTCCTGCGACGTCATGTTCACCACACGGTGGAATTCGTCCCAGAGCGCTTCGAGGTCCGGGGCGGTGAGGTCGTCCATGGGGTGCCTCCCGGGCGGTTCGGGGGTGGTCGCTGCGTAGGTCGGGCGTACGTCGGACGACGTCGGGCGGCACGATCCGGGCCGCCGCGATCCCGTCCGCAGTACCCCGCCCACCGCACCCTGAAACAGCCGGTGGGGGGAGGGACCGGCCGTCCCGGCGCGGTCTCAGCGCGTGAAGACCGCGTCCAGGTAGACCCACGCGCCCTCGTGGCGGGCGAAGCGGCTCTGCTCGTGGAGTTCGCCGGGCTCGCCCTGGTGGGTGTAGTGGGCGCGGAAGGTGACCGTTCCCGTGGTGTGGAAGGCGCTGCCCTCCGTGGTCGCCAGGATGTCCAGGCCCTGCCAGCGCGTGTCCGCGTCGAGGTCGAGGGTCCGCGGCCTGGTGCCGGGGTGCCACGAGCGCAGCAGGTACTCCGCGTCCTGGACGGCGAAGGCGCTGTAGCGGGAGCGCATGAGGAGCTCGGCGGTGGGCGCGGCGGCCGCGGCGGAGTGAAAACGTCCGCAGCACGCGCCGTAGGCGGCGGGGAGGCCGCAGGGGCAGGGCGATGCGGCGGAGAGGGGCGCGGGGAGGGACCGGCTCCGGGGGTGGCGGCTCGTGGCGCGTGCA
This sequence comes from Streptomyces sp. NPDC003016, assembly GCF_053591455.1. NCBI lineage: Bacteria > Bacillati > Actinomycetota > Actinomycetes > Kitasatosporales > Streptomycetaceae > Streptomyces > Streptomyces sp. NPDC003016. The sequence continues at coordinate 130,599 of NZ_JBSFTV010000011.1, read as the reverse complement.
CTGCGTCGGGACATGTCCCCATTGTGCCTGGGCCCGGCGGGACCCTTCGCGGCGCTGATGCGGGGCGCCGGTCAGGGCGGGCCGGGCGAGCCCTGGTCATGCGCGGCGATCAGGTCGCGCAGCCGGTCCGGGGGCTCCGGCGGCACGTCGCGCAGCCGGTCGTCGTTCAGCCGGTCCAGCACCGGACGGACGGCGGCAGCGAACCACCCGCTCGCCCGGTGCGACGTGCCGGTCCGGACCCAGAGATCCAGGCACGGCCGAAAGCGCGCCGCCCCAGGAGGGCTTCGACAGCCGGCTCCCCGTAGGCCCGGAGGCCGTCGGCGTCCTCAGCGGTGGCGCCCGGCTCCAGTGCCGCCGACACGGAAGGGGAGTTCGAGCTCGCCGAGCGCTTCGAAGTGCGCCGTGACCACGAGCACCGCGTGCGCCGCCGCGATCCGTTCCGTACGGTCCGCCCGCTCCGCGGAGCCCAGCCGCTCGCGCAGCCCCGCCGCCAGGTCACGCCCGAGCGTGAGCACCCCGCCCCGGGCCTCGAACAGGTCGAGCACCACGCCGCTCGCCCCGCCCGTCGCCAGCGACAGCGCCCCGCCGAGCGCCCGGTCGGCCGCCGCCGGGGCGGCGCTGTCGCCGCCGAGAACCGCCACCGCGTCGCTGTACCTGGGAAGTCGTCGCGCCCGCACCGTTCCGGTCTGCCACCGGAAGCGGTCAGAGGCGTCCGGCTTCGACAATCCGCCGGAGGAAGCGCCGGGTGCGTTCCTCCTGGGGGGCGCCGAAGACCTGCTCCGGCGTGCCGCGTTCCAGCACCACTCCCCCGTCCAGGAAGCAGACCTGGTCGGCGACTTCGCGCGCGAAGCCCATCTCGTGGGTGGCGAGGACCATCGTCATGCCGTCGCCCTTGAGGTCCCGTACGACGTTGAGCACCTCGCCCACCAGCTCCGGGTCGAGCGCCGCCGTGATCTCGTCGAGCAGGAGGAGGCGCGGGCGTACGGCGAGGGCGCGCGCGATGGCGACGCGTTGCTGCTGGCCGCCGCTGAGGCGGTCGGGGTAGGCGGTGGCCTTGCCGGCGAGGCCGAGGCGGTCGAGGAGTTCGCGGGCCTGTGCCTGTGCCTCCGAGCGCGTCGTGCCGTGCACGCGTCTCGGCGCGAGGGTGATGTTGTCGAGCACCGTCATGTGCGGGAAGAGGTTGTACGCCTGGAAGACGACGCCGATGCGGCGGCGTACGGCGTCCGCGTCCGCCCTCGGGTCGGTGATGTCCTCGCCGTCGAGGAAGATCGCGCCGTCGTCGATCTCCTCCAGGAGGTTCGCGCAGCGCAGGAGCGTCGACTTGCCGGATCCGGACGCGCCGATGAGGGCGGTCACGGTGTGCGGGGCGACGCCGAGGTTCACGTCGCGCAGGACGACGCTGTCGCGCCCGAAGGTCTTGCGTACGTTCTCCAGTCGCAGAACCGGGGTGGTGGTCATGTGGTGCCTCCCTGGGCACGCCGCCGGTCCATGCGGGCCGTCACCCAGTCGGTGAAGCGCGTCATCGGAATGGTCAGCGCGACGAAGACGAGTCCGGCGACGACGTACGGCGTGTAGTTGAACTCCTTGCTGGCGATGATCTGCGCCGCGTACACGGCGTCGACGGCGCCCGCGATCGAGACGAGCCCGGTGTCCTTCTGGAGCGACACCAGGTCGTTGAGCAGCGGCGGCACCACCCGGCGCACGGCCTGGGGCAGCACCACGAAGCGCAGCGCCTGGCCGCTGGAGAGGCCGAGCGAGCGGGCCGCCGCGCGCTGGGAGGGGTGGACGGACTCGATTCCGGCCCGGAAGACCTCGGCGACGTACGCCGAGTAGGTCAGCGTGAGCGCCGCGCCGCCGAGCAGCACCGGGTCGGTGGTGACACCGGCCAGGCGCAGGGCGGGTACGCCGAAGACGACCAGCAGCAGACAGATGATCAGCGGTAGGCCGCGGAAGAAGTCGGTGTACGCCGCCGCCAGGGCGCGCAGCGGGAAGAACACCGGCCCGCGCAGGGTGCGCGCCACGGCGAGGAGCATGCCGATGACGAGGACGGCGGCGCCGCAGACGACGAGCAGCCGCAGGTTGAGCCACAGGCCGTCGATGACCTCGGGCAGCGCCTCGCGGGCGTACTCGGCGCTGAAGAAGGTCTCGCGGGTACGCGGCCAGCCCGGCGAGTGGGTGACGACGAGGAAGAGGACGGCGGCTGTGACGAGCGTGCTCGACGCCGCGACGGCGGTGGCGCGGCGGGTGCGGGCGCGCTGGTGGCGCTCGCGTGCGAGGCGCCGGGCGGAGGGGACGTACGTGTCCGGCTCCGCCTCCGCCGTCGTCACGGCCTTCTCCAGGGTCACTTGAGCACCGGAGCGTCGGCCGCGTCGGACAGCCACCGCTTCTCCAGCGCCGCGAGCGTCCCGTCCGCGCGCAGGGCGTCCACGGCGCCGGTCACGCACGGCGTGAGCTCGCTGTCCTTGTCGAGTACGAGACCGAACTGCTCGGCCGCGCCCCCGGTGCTGTTCTCCAGCCGGCCGACGATCTCCGCTTCGGGCACCTCGGCCGAGGTGATGTAGAAGGCGGTGGGGAGGTCGAGGACGATCGCTTCGACCTGGCCGTTCTTGAGGGCCGTCTTGGCGAAGTCGTTCTTCTGGAAGACGGCGGGCCGCTGCTTCGGCCTGATGACGTCGCCGATGACGTCGAGGCTCGTGGAACCGACCTGAGCGCCGAGCTTGACGTCCTCGAGGCCGGCCAGGGACGTGACCTTCGCGGCCTCGGAGGACTTGAGCGCGATGACGGCCTGGCGGACGTCGTAGTAGCCGGAGGAGAAGGAGACGGCCTTCTTGCGGCTGTCGCTGATGGAGATCTGGTTGAGGTCGAAGTCGAACTTCTTCTCGCCGGGGGCGAAGGCGGTGTTGAACGGCACGGTCTGCCAGACCACCCGGTCCTTGCCGTAGCCGAGCTTCTCCGCCACGGCGTGCGCGACGGCCGACTCGAACCCCTTGCCGTTGGCCGGGTCGTCGTCCTCGAACCACGGCGCGTACGCGGGCTTGTCGGTGCCGATCGTCAGCTTGCCGGGTACCTCGGTGGCCAGCTTGCCGGGCGCACAGCTCGCCGTGGCGCCGGGGGCGGCGGCCGGGGACTCGGGCTGCGGGGCGCAGCCGGTGACGGCCGCGACGGCCGCGGCGGTGAGGGCGACGAGCGTCGCGAACGGTGCGAGGGCGGTCGTGCGGCGACGGAGGCTGCTGGCAGGGCGCATGGCGGGAGCGTGGCAGCGGACGAGGGCGTCTGTCCACGTCATAAGGGGAAACGTCCGCATCCTGGAACGTTTCCGCACAGTGTTGCGGGGACGTGAATTCCGGCCGGTTCAGGCACCCGGTGCGAAGCGCTCGCGGTAGGCGCTGGGGGTGAGTCCGGTGCGGCGGCGGAGCTGGGTGCGCAGGTTGGCGGCCGTACCGAGGCCGCTCGCCCGGGCCACGGACTCGACGGCGGGATCGCCGCGTTCCATCAGACGGCAGGCCAGCGCGACGCGCTCGGCGGTGAGCCAGGCCAGGGGTGTGGTGCCGAGCTGGGAGCGGAACCTGCGGTGGAGCGTCGCCGGGCTGACGGCCGCGTGCGCGGCGAGGGCGGCGACGGTCAACGGCGTACCGAGCCGCTCCCTGGCCCAGTCCAGGAGCGGGCCGAGCGAGATGTCGGCGGAAGCGGTGGCGGAGGGGACCGGGTGCTCGACGAACTGGCGCTGTCCGCCGTCGCGGTGGACGGCGAAGACGAGGCGGCGGCTCACGGAGACGGCGGCCTCCACGCCGTGGTCGCGGCGTACCAGGTACAGCCCCAGGTCGAGGGCGGCGGCGCTGCCGGCGGCGGTGAGGATGTCGCCGTCGTCGACGAACAGTACGTCCGGTTCGAACCGGACGGCCGGGAAGCGCTCCCGGAACGTGCCCGCCCACTGCCAGTGCGCGGTGGCGCGGCGTCCGTCGAGTACGCCGGCCTCGGCCAGGGTGAAGGCGCCGCTGCAGAAGCCCACCAGCCGGGCCCCCCGGGCGTGCGCCCGCCGGACGGCGTCGAGCACGTCCCGGCGGCGCGGCACGCCGGTGTCCGGCCGGTTGGGCACGATCAGGGTGTCGGCGGTGTCGGCCGCCGCCAGGTCCGCGACTCCGGTGAGCGTGAAGAACCCGTCCCTCATGAGGGTGCGGGGTTCCGGGGAGCAGAGGGCGAAGTCGTAGAGGTCGCGGCCGAGTTCGGGCCTGCGCAGGCCGAAGACCTCGGTGGCGCAGCCGAGTTCGAAGGGGTTCGAGTTCTCGTCGACGATCACGACGACGCGGTGGAGGCGCGGCGGCGAGGAGGCGCGCGAGGACGCGTGCGAGGGCGTGCGCCCGGGCCCTTGCGAGGATTCTTGCGGCATGTGCGATTCCTAGCACTCACGGTGGTCCGGTGCCAGGGAGAACGATGGGGCCATGACCACGAACGAACTGATCCAGCAGCAGCCCGCCTCGCTCGCCGGCGCCCTCGGCTCCTTCGAGGCGCTGTGGAGCCCGCGCATCGTGACCCGCGTGAACGACTACGACGTACGCGTGGCCAAGGTCGCGGGCGAGCACGTCTGGCACGTGCACGAGGACACGGACGAGTTCTTCCAGGTGCTGGACGGCGAGCTGACGATCGCGCTGCGCGAAAGCGAGGGCGAGGGCGTGGAGCGGTCCGTGGTCCTGCCCACCGGCTCGGTGTACGTCGTCCGGCGCGGCACCTGGCACAAGCCGTCCTCGGCGGACGGCGCGTCGCTTCTGCTGTTCGAGCCGACGGGCACGTCCACGGTGGGCGACCGCCACGATCCCGTCCCGGCGCACGTGGACGCCACCACGGGCCACGCGCTCTGACGGAGCCCTTCTTCCGCGTTTTGGGGGCCGGAGGCGATCTTCAATAGGATCCGGCGATGATCACAAGAAAACGGCTGACGGCCGGGGCGTTCGGCCTGCTCGTCGCCCTGGCCGCCGGGCTCGTTCCGGCCGGCACCGCCGCTGCCGCCGACGAACCGGACGCACGGGACGCGCCCAAGGTCGAGCTGGTCCTCGACGTCAGCGGCTCGATGCGGGCCAGGGACATCGACGGCCGGTCCCGCATGGCCGCCGCGAAGCAGGCGTTCAACGACGTGCTGGACGCGGTGCCGGACGAGGTGCGGCTCGGCATACGCACGCTCGGCGCCGACTACCCCGGCGACGACCGCAAGACCGGCTGCAAGGACACCAGGCAGCTGTACCCGGTCGGCCCGCTGGACAGGACCGAGGCGAAGACCGCCGTCGCCACGCTCGCGCCCACCGGCTGGACGCCGATCGGCCCCGCCCTCCTCGGGGCGGCCGACGACCTGGAGGGCGGCGACGGCACCCGCAGGATCGTGCTCATCACCGACGGCGAGGACACCTGCGGCCCCCTCGACCCGTGCGAGGTCGCACGCGAGATCGCCGCGAAGGGCACCCACCTGGTCGTCGACACGCTCGGTCTGGTCCCGAACGCGAAGATCCGGCAACAGCTGACGTGCATCGCGGAGGCCACCGGCGGTACGTACACCGCCGTACAGCACACCGACGAACTGTCGGGCCGCGTCAAGCAGTTGGTGGACCGCGCCGCCGAGCCCGCCGTCACTCCCGTGGCGACCGAGGGCGCGGCCGCGTGCGCGGACGCGCCGCTGCTCCGGGCCGGCCTCTACACCGACCGCGAGAAGTTCTCCGAGCACCGCTGGTACCGGGTCGACGTACTGCCGGGACAGGAGCTGCGGGCCTCGGTCAGCATCGGCGCCGACCGCGCCGTCGACCGCGACTACGGCGTGCTCCTGCGGGCGGTGACCCGGCACGGCAGGGAGATCGTGCGCGGTGCGGAGGCGGGTGACGGCCGTACGGACGTGATCTCGACCGGGCTGCGCTATCCGAAGGCCCCGCTGGACGACGACACGGCGGAGGGCGTCAAGCCGGCGGCGGAGAGCGTGTGCCTCCAGGTCAGCAACTCCTTCTCCGCTCCCGCGTCCGTCACGACCGCACCGGGCCTGCCCGTCGAGCTGACCATCGACCTGGTGGACGGGCCCGGCGAGGCGTCGGACGTCGCGTCCTTCGGCCTCGGGCACGGCTGGTGGCTGCTCGGCGTACTCGCTCTGACCGGCCTGCTCGCCGGTCTCCTCTGGGGCTGGATCTCGCGCCGGCGCTTCGCCGTATGGAGGACCAACTGATGCGTACGACCACACGTGTGCTGGCCGGGGCCGTACTGGCGGGCGCCGCGCTCTTCGCTGCGGCCGCTCCCGTCCTCGCGGACCCGGCGCCCTCGCCGGGCACCGGCCGGGACGGGGAGGAGGCCGCGCCGACCGAGGCGGGCACCGCCTTCCGTACGGCGACGAAGATCCGGCAGGACCAGCGGGCCACCGCCGACGCGTCCACCGGTGACTACCTGTACTGGACCTTCGACGCCGACGCGGGGCGTACCGCCACCGTGAAGGCCACGGTGAAGCTGCCGGAGGCCGCCGCCCGGCACGGCGCGGTCACCTGGCAGCTCGACGTCTACGACGGACTGCGCCGGCGCCAGGCCTGTGTCCACGGCAGCCAGACCAGGACGGCACCGCAGGACGCCGCCTCGGTCGGCCTCTCCTGCACCCTGCGCACGGTCAGGGCGTGGGCGGAACCGTGGGCCAATGATCCGCTGCCGGGGAGCTACTACGTACGGCTGACGGCCGTCGGCCTGCCCCAGGAGGACCTCGGTCTGCCGGTGCACGCGGGGGTCGTGGCGACGACGGCGGACGCGGGCGGCTCGCGGGCGGTGGACGGCGCGCTGTCGGTCCCGCTGGTGCCCGGCGCGTCCGGCGCGGAGGTGGCGGAGGCCGCCGGCGAGGAGTTCTCGTCGGGGTGGTGGTCCTCGCGCTGGCTGTGGACGGTGGGCGGGGGCGTCCTCGGGGCGGCCGCGGCCATCGCCGGGTACCACGTGACGCGCGGCTCCGGCCGCCCCTCACGGGTTCCGCCGGGCGTCTGAGCGCCCGCGCGCCGCATCCGAGCCGGCGTCGGACAGCCGGCCCCGCCCCGCCTCCGCGGGACGGGGCCGGCTGCCGTACACGGGCAGGTCACTCAGGTGACAGCGGGCGCACGGTACTTGTGGTGCGGCTGTCCGGTCAGCACCCTTTCCCCATGACCACCCCCGTCCATGGTCCAGCTCCCGTCCCCGTGGCAGCCGCCCGGCCGGCCCGCTCGCGCCGAGCGCTGGTGGCGGGGTCCGTCGGCAACTTCGTCGAGTGGTACGAGTTCGGCGTCTACGGCTACTTCGCCACCATCATCGCCGCGCACTTCTTCACCCCCGAGGGCGGCAGCGACGTCGAGGGGCTCGTCAAGACGTACGCGTCCTTCGCCCTGGCCTTCTTCTTCCGCCCGGTCGGCGCCGCGGTCTTCGGGCGGGTCGGGGACAGGATCGGCCGGCGGCCCACGCTGATCCTGGTGATCTGCCTGATGACCGGGGCGACGGCGCTGATCGGCGTGTTGCCGACGTACGCCTCCATCGGCGCGGCCGCGCCGTGGCTGCTGACCCTGCTGCGGGTCCTGCAAGGGCTGTCGGCGGGCGGGGAGTTCGGCGGCGCGGTGTCGGTCATGACGGAGTTCGCGCCACCCGGGCGGCGGGGCCGGTACGGAGCGTGGCAGTCGTTCACCGTGGCGCTCGGCCTGCTCGGGGGCGCCGGAACGGCGGCGCTCCTGGCGACCGTCCTGAGCGGGTCGCAGCTGACCGGGTGGGGGTGGCGGGTGCCCTTCCTGCTGACGCTGCCGCTCGGGCTCGTCGCGCTGTGGCTGCGGCTGCGCCTGGACGAGACACCCGCCTTCGCGTCGGCGGTCGCCGAGAAGAACGTGCCCGTGCGGCCGCCGCCCGCCGGCGAGACGGCCAGGGCGATCGCGCTGGGCGCCGGGCGGCTGATGGGCTGGTCCGCGGCCGGTTACACCTTCCTGGTCGTCCTGCCCTCGTACCTCCAGAGCACGCTGGACGCGACGTTCCAGCAGGCGCTGATCGCCACCGTCCTGGCCAACCTCGGGTTCGCGGCGTCGATCCTGCCGGCGGGCACGGTCAGCGACCGGGTGGGGCGGCGGACGGTGATGCTGGCCGGGGCGCTGCTGGTCGCCGTGCTCGCGCTGCCGCTGCTGAACCTGGTGCAGGACCCGGGCGCGTCGACGTACGCGAAGGGGGCGGCGCTGTTCGGCGCGGGGGCCGCCGTCGGGCTGATGGCGGGTCCGGGGCCGGCCATGCTGGCCGAGATGTTCCCGACCACGGTGCGCTGTACGGGTCTCGGCCTGGCGTACTCGCTGTCCAATGCCGTGCTCTCGGGCTGCGCGGGGCTCATCGTCACCGAGGCCGTGAAGCGGACCGGTGACGTCGACATCCCCGCCTACTACGCGGCGGTGACCTGCGCGGTCAGCGTGCTGGCCCTGCTGACGCTGCGCGGCGACGACCACAGGCGGGCGCTGCGGTGAGCGGCGGCATGCGGGTCGTCGGTCTGATGTCCGGCACGTCCTACGACGCCATCGACGCCACCGCCGCCGACCTCGCCCTCGACGGGGACACCCTGGTGCTCACCCCGCTGGGCATGATCAGTGAGGTGTACGACGACGATCTGCGGGCGGAGCTGGCCGGGGCGCTGCCGCCCGCCGGGACCACCCTGGCCGCCGTGTGCCGGCTCGACACCCGTATCGGGCGGGCCTTCGCCGGCGCGGCGGTCCGGGCCGACCGTGAACTGTGCGACGGGCGGGCCGACCTGATCGCCTCGCACGGGCAGACCGTCTACCACTGGGCCGAGGGCGGCCGGGTGCACGGGACGCTCCAGATCGGTGAGCCCGCCTGGATCGCCGAGGCCACGGCCCGCCCCGTCGTCTCCGGCTTCCGTCCGCGCGACGTCGCCGCCGGAGGGCAGGGCGCGCCGCTGGTGAGCGTCGTCGATGTCATGTGGCTGCGCGGGCGGCCGGGAGCCCCGGTGGCGCTGAACCTCGGCGGCATCGCCAACGTCACTGTCGCCGACGGCGGTTCGGGCGAACCGCTGGCCTTCGACACCGGGCCCGCCAACGCGCTGATCGACGCGGCGGTGCGGGACCTGGCGGGCGGCGGGACGGCGTACCCCTTCGACCGGGACGGCGCCCTCGCCGCCCGGGGCAGCGTCTGTCCGCCGCTGCTGCGACGGCTGCTGGAGGAGCCGTACTACGCCGGGCCGGCGCCGAAGACGACGGGCAAGGAGCTGTTCCATCTGCCCTATCTGCGCGCCGCGCTGGCCGGTTTCGGTTCGCTGCCCGCCGAGGACGTCGTCGCGACCCTGACCCGGCTCACGGCACGGACCGTCGCCGACGCCGTCCGGCCCTTCGGGGCGACCGAGGTGATCGCGTCGGGGGGCGGCACCCGCAACCCGGTGCTGATGGCGTGGCTGCGCGAGGAGCTCGGCGGTGGCGGTGGGGCCGGCGCGGTACTGCGGACGTCGGACGAGCTCGGGCTGGTGCCGGCCGCCAAGGAGGCGTACGCCTTCGCCGTTCTGGGCTGGCTGACCGCGCACGGCCTGCCCGGCACGGTCCCTTCGTGCACCGGCGCCCGCCGCCCGAGCGTCCTCGGCTCCCTCACGCCCGGTGGGCCCGGCCTGCGCCTGCCGGAACCGGTGACGGCGGCGCCCGTGCGGCTCGCCGTCTCCCCCAGGGTCGACTCGGCGCCCTTTACGCCGTGTTGACCGCACCCGTACGCTCCCGCCACCGCGTGATCACCAGTCGTACGGCAGACGGAGGGTGCACCACCATGAGACTCCTGAACAGACCCGTGCTCCTGGCGGCGGCGGGGGCTCTCCTCGCCGCCTGCGCCGTGGGGACCACACCGTCCGCCTCCGCGACGACGGCCGCCCGGGGAGCGGCGCCGCATCCGGCGACGGCGGACGCCGAGGTGGTGCCCGTCCAGCAGACCGGCCCGGCCGAGCGGCGCTTCAACCTCGTGATCCTCGGCGACGGTTACACCGCCGGTGACATGCCCGGTTTCCGGGCCGACGTCGACAAGCACCTCAATGTGCTGTGGAGCATGGAACCGTTCGCCTCCTACCGTTCGTACGTCAACGTCTGGGCGGTGGAGGTCCCGTCCGCCGAGTCGGGCGTCGACTGCGATCCCGGCCTGGACGCGCCACGCCGTGACACCCCGCTGAACATGGGCTTCTGGGGCGGCTGCGACCCGGCCGGCGTGCAGCGGCTGGTGTCCATGGACGCGGCGGCGGCGACGGCCCTGGCCGATCTGGTCCCCGGTTCGAAGAGCTCCAACCGGCAGATCGTCGGGCTCGCCAACAGCACCACGTACGGCGGCGCGGGGGGCGCCTTCGCCACCGCGTCCGGCGGCAACGCGCTGTCCTCGCTGATCACCCCGCACGAGATCGGCCACTCGCTGGGCAAGCTCCAGGACGAGTACGACTACTACGCGCGCGGCGTCCCCGGCGGCACGCACGAGGGCGGCGAGCCGGGCTCCGCGCACCACACGCTCCTCACCGAGGAGGAGATGCGCGCCGAACGGCGGAAGTGGTGGCGCTGGCTCGGTGAGCGCAGCGACTCGGGCGGTGTCATCGGGCGCCACGAGGGCGGCGTGTACCGGACGAAGGGGGTCTGGCGGCCGAGCAGGCACTCGATGATGAAGACCCTCGGCTACGCCTTCGACCAGGTGCAGCGCGAGGTGATGACGCAGGCGATCTCCGCCAAGGTGAACCTCGTACAGGGCCACACCCCGAACGACACGGCGATCGGCGACGACCGGACGGTGTGGGTCGACACGCTGCACCCGGTCGGCGGGGAACTGGAGACGGTGTGGCGGCTGGACGGCCGGAAGGTGGGAGGCACGGGTACGCACACAGGCACGTACACGGGCACAGGCACGGCGGGGGCGCGCAGCCTCGATCTGCGGCGCCTCGGCCTTTCCGGGGGCCGCAGCCACACCCTCACGGCGACCGTCTCCGACCCGACCCCCTTCGTACGGGATCCGGAGGTCCGCGCCTCGGCGGCGCTGACGCGCACCGTCACCTGGACGGTGGACCCGTCCGTCACCACCCGGCCGTCCTCCGTCGCGCCGGAGTTCACCGGGCACACCGGCACCGCTGCCCCGGTGGGCGCCGGGTCGGTCGTGTACGCCGACACCACGCACCCCACGGGCCGCGCCCCGCGGGTGCGGTGGGCGCTGGACGGGCGCCCGGTCCCCAACCCCGGCAACGACCGCGACCTCGACCTGGGCGCGCTGGCGCTGCGCGGCGGCGGCCACACCCTGGAGGCCCGTATCGCCGGTACGGACCGGACGCTGGCCTGGACGGTCGACGCGACGCCCGCGAAGGCGGCGTACGAGCTGTCCGAGCCGCTGCGCACGGTGCGGCGGACCGGAAAGCCGGTCGAGTACGTCCACGACGGTCCGTTCACGATGAAGCTGACCGCCCGCGACGACCAGGACGGGTACGTGGTCACGCAGTTCCGGGTCGACGGCGACGGCTGGTACACCTACTTCGGCTGGCCGACCGACGCGGACGCGCCGTTCCGGTTCACGCCCGGCGGCACGGTCGTCGACGGCCTGGTCTACGGCAAGCTCGGCACGCCGCGTGCCGTGCCGTGGGACGACGCGACACCGGAGTACGGCTCGCACACGGTCGAGTACCGGACGATCGACGCGGCGGGCAACACCGGCGCGGCGAAGGCGTTCCGCGTGACGCTGGTGCCGCCGGGCCCGGGGGGCGGGCTCCACCGGGGCGGGCACTGAGCGGCGGGCGCCGGACCGCGCCTACTCGGGGCAGCCGGTGTCCGGGTCGCGCGGCTGCTGGGGGTCGAAGCGGCCGCCCTTCCTGTACGCGCACGTGGGCGCGGCGTCCAGGTCGTGGAGGTCGGAGACCCGCAGGACCGCGAGGTTGCGCTCGTTGCCGATGTGCGAGGTCCGGAAGTCGATCTTCCCGGTCGCGCCCTGGAAGGTGGCTTCCCGGAGCTGCTGGGCGACCGCCGCCCGGTGCGGCGCCATCCCCTTGGACGGCGTCTCCACCCCCTTGGACGGCGTGTCCACCTCCTTGGACGGCGTGCCCAGCTGCTCGTGCAGCGTGGAAACGGCCTCGACGAGCAGCCCCGCCACGTCGTAGGTGGTTCCGGTGCGCTCGGCCGGCCACGGCGTCCGGGGCGACTCCTCGGCGGGAAGCGTCTTCACGAGTTCCGTACGGAGATTCCCGTATCCCGCGCAGAACGCGTCCAGTGGCGTTCCCGCCCCCAGCAGGGGTGCGGGACCCCCCCTCCTCGGCGCACGAAGCACCCGCCAGCGTGACGAGGCTGCCCATCCCCACGTACGACATGGGCTGGCCCGCGAGCGAGACGTGCCGGCGGTTCTCCTTCTGCGCGACGAACCGGGAGACCGCGTCGGCGGCCACGACGAGGGGCAGTTTCCGCCGGCTGGTGCACCCCTTGGTCACGGACCGGATGAATCCCCGCGCGTGATGAGCCGGACGAGTCTGCCGTGCCGGTAGCGGGCGGCGACGGCGGGGCCGTCGAGTTCCGGCTCGGCGCTCCACCGCTCCACCGGCCGGCCGAGTCCGCGTTCCAGCGAGGCCGTCCAGCCGGCGAACTGCTCGGCGGAGAACACGTTGTCCAGCGACAGCATCGCCGCGGTGTGCGGCACGTCCCCGGCGGCGGCGCCACCGGCCACCTTCCCGGTCGGGGAGTGCGGCAGCACTTCGTCCGGATGCGCCGGCTCGTACGCCTCGATCAGCCGAACCGGCCGGTCGTACGCGTCGTCGCCCGGAGCGCTGTCGCCCCCTGGGCGCAAGAGGCGGCGGCCGCACGGGTCGCGGTCTGGACCGCCTCGGCGTACGCGGCGGAGTGCACGAGAACGGCAGAGGTGTTCGTCATGTCCTTCATCCTGCCTCCCACCGCTGACAACGCCCTTGACGTACGCGGTGACGGCTGGGGGGCTGTGCGTACGCACACCTTCATATCGAAGGCCACTCGGCGGTTCACACCATTGGATCTTCTGTTAATCTGCCCGCTCCTGGATGTTCGTCCACCCGTCCGTCTCCCCCAAGCGCCCACAGCCTGCCGGGTGCAGCGAGGTGTCTCGTCTGTGTACAGCACTCCGTTTTCCCCCGCAGAAGCCAGAGCCGCGCGCGCCCGGATGGGCCTGACCACGACTCAGGTCGCCCACGCCATGGCCGCGTGCGGAGCCCCCGCCCACCCCGACCTGATAGCCGGCTGGGAGCAGGGCACCCATGTGCCTTCGGAGCCGCAGCTCTTCGCGCTGGCCGATGTCCTGTGGTGCACCACGACCACGCTGATGGGCATCGAACCACACACCCTCGCCGAGCACCGGCTGGCCAAACTGCTGAGCGTGGAGCGGCTGGCGTACCGGATCGGCATGGACGCGGCCGCCTACCGGGCCGCCGAGGCGGCGCAGCGCTGGGACGGCGATCCGCGGCAGACCAGGGCTCTGGTGGACGCACTGGGGCTCTCCCTGCGGAAGCTGATCGGCATCATGGGACGGGTCGGCGAACTGGCCGAGCACCTGCGTTCGGCCATCGAGGGCCGGTGGAAGGTGCACGTGGCACCGGTGGCGGAGATCGTCTGCGTCGACGAGACCCTGGTGGGCGACGCGCTGCGGGAGATGCACGCGGAGTTCGCCGCGTTCTCCGAGCGCTACATGGGACACCTGGTGGCGCGCAACGACGACGCCAGGCTCAAGGAGATCGCGGCCGAGCGCGCCGCGTACCTGCGCCGGCTGGTCGACCACTTCTGGGAGCTGATCGGCGAGGCGGGTGAGGTGCCGCCGTTCAACGCGGTGGTCCGCTGAATCCGCCCGGCCGAGTCGGCCCGGTACGCCGGTACGCCGGTACGCCGGTACGCCGGTCGCGGGCCGGTGAGGCACGGCGCCCCTTCCGGCCCGCGACCGAAGGCGCGCGGCTCAGCGCACGGCGGCGCCGGTACAGGGCCCCGCAGGGCCGTCGGCGTCCTCCGTGTCTTCCAGGTCCGCCCAGTCGATCTCCATCACCTTGCGGCGCGTGAAGACGTTGAAGAACAGGTTCAGCGTGATGGCGGTGAGACCGCCCAGCGTGATCCCGCTGTCGAGGACCGCCTGCACATCGTCCGGCAGCCGGTCGAAGAACGTCGGCACCGTGGTGGGCAGCATGGCGGCGCCCAGGCCGACGGCCAGGATCAGCGCGTTGCGCTCCTCCCGCAGGTCCACCTTTCCCAGGATCTGGATGCCGACCGCGGCGACCATGCCGAACATCGAGATCGCCGCTCCGCCGAGCACCGGCGGCGGGATCGCGGCGACCAGGCTGCCCGCCTTCGGCAGCAGCCCCAGGACGATCATGAAGACGCCGGCCGCGACCACGACGTACCGGCTCATCACCCTGGACATCCGTACCAGGCCGATGTTCTCGGCGAACGCCACGTACGGGAACGAGTTGAGGACGCCCCCGAGAACGGTCGCGACACCGTCGGCACGCAGGGCCCTGGCCACCGTGTCGCCGTCGACCTTCTTGCGGGTGATCTCCCCGATGGCGTACACGTCACCGGTGGTCTCCACCATCGTGATCAGCATGACGACGGTCATGGCGACGATCGGCAGCAGCTCGAACCTCGGCATGCCGTAGTGGAACGGCGTACTGACGCCGAGCCAGTCGGCCTGCGCCACCGCACCGAAGTGCACGTCTCCGAGGAACCAGGCGACGGCCGTTCCGCCGACCAGTCCCAGCAGCACGGCGAGGCTGCTCAGGAACGGCTTGCCGACGCGGACCAGGGCCAGGATGAACAGGAGCGTGCCGAGCGCGTACGCGAGGTTCTTGGGATCGCCGTACGCCGGGTCGCCGATCAGCCGGGCACCGCCGGCCGCGTCCTGGAGGCCCACCGGTATGAGGGTGAGGCCGATGATGGTGAGGATCGTGCCGATGACGACCGGCGGGAAGTACTTCACCAGCCTGCTGAAGAACGGCGCGAAGAGGAACGTCGCGATGCCGGCCGTGATCACCGCGCCGTAGACGACGAGCAGCCCGGCCGTGCCGCCGCCGGCACCCAGGCCGATGGCGATCATGGGAGAGACCGCGGTGAAGGTGACGCCCTGGACCAGCGGCAGTCTCGCGCCGATCTTCCAGACGCCGAGTGCCTGGATGATCGAGGCGACACCGCAGGTCAGCAGGTCCGCGTTGATCAGGTAGACGAGCTCCGGCCGGGACAGGCCCATGGCGTTTCCGAGGAGGATCGGGACGATCACCGCGGCCGCGTAGAACGCGAGGACGTGCTGGAAGCCGTAGAGCGTGAGTTGGGGGAGCGGAAGCAGACGGTCCACCGGGTGGGTCTGCTGCCGGGAGAGGTCCCTGGCGGACTGCCGGGACGACTGCCGGGTGGAGTGTCGGGAGACTCGTGCCATCTCTGCCTTGCCTTCGCGAGGTAGGTGAATGAGAGAGGACCGCCGCCGTCGGCTCCCGGATGACGGGAGGAGGGCGGTTCGGCTCGTACGGAAGCCGACGTCTGGCGGAGTTGCCGACACCACGTCGCCCTGCGCTACATATTGCGTCCTCGATTGACAGGACTTCCTTCGATTGACACAGCAAAGCCCGGTTCACCCATGGGATCCGCAGGCGGTGTCGATCGGAGCGCTCACCTTAGAGCAACCTTGCCGTTCCTCGCGAGTAACCAGGACTTCACCCGAAGTACACCGGCGCTTCGCCCGGACGGACGGCCCGCGCACGGCGTCGCCTAGGCTCTCGGTGCCATGAAGAGCAACCCCCCGCGGCTGGAACCCAAGGCCGACAAGGACACGGTGCGCCGGCACAACCTGAGCCTGGTGCTGCGCGCCGTCCACGACGGCGGCGAGGCGACGCGCGCCGCGGTCGCGGCCCGGGTGGGACTGACGCGGGCCGCCGTCTCCTCGCTGGTCGAGCAGTTGCTGGACAGCGGGTTCGTCACCGAGTCGGGGAAGACGTTCAGCGGGCAGGCGGGGCGGCCCGGCACCGTCCTGGAGGTGGCGCGCACCGGCGTGGCGGGACTGGGCGTCGAGGTCAACATCGACTACGTGTCGGTGTGCGTGACGGACCTGTCGGGAAGCGACCGGGTACGGCTCACCGAGCACACCGACAACCGCGGCGCCGAACCCGCCGAAGTCCTGGCGCGCGCCGCCCGGATCGCGTCGCGGGCGTGGGAGTCGGCGGCCGAAATCGACCTGCGGCCCGTCGGCGTACAGCTGGCGCTGCCCGGTCTGGTCTCCGGCGGTACGGTCCGCCAGGCGCCCAATCTGGGGTGGAACGGGGTCGCGGCCGAGGACGTCTTCGCGCGGGCGCTGGCGGAGCTGCTGCCCGGACGGCGGGCCCTGCCGGTCGGCTCCGACAACGAGGCGAACCTGGCGGCGCTGGCCGAGCTGTGGTTCGGCGATCTCGGCCGCGAGCGGACGTTCCTCTACCTCAGCGGGGAGATCGGCGTCGGCGGCGCGCTCGTCCTGGGCGGCGAACTGCTGCGCGGCGCGCACGGGTTCGCCGGCGAGATCGGGCACGTGGTGGTGGACCCGGAGGGGCCCGGGTGCCGCTGCGGATCGCGGGGCTGTCTGGAGCAGTACGCCGGCCAGCGCGCGGTGCTGCGGGCGGCGGGCATCGACGAGAACGCCGGGCTGCCGGGCGTGACGGAGCTCGCGTCCCGGGCGCGCGCGGACGACGCGCGGGCCGTGGCCGCGATCCGGCAGGCCGGGGCCATGCTGGGGCTCGTCCTGTCCGGCGCGGTGAACCTCTTCGATCCGGACGCGGTGGTGCTCGGCGGGATCTACCGGACGCTGATGCCGTGGCTGTCGCCCCCCGCCGACCGGGAGCTGGGCCGCCGGGTGGTGTCCGGCCTGTGGGCCGGGCCGGGCGGCCGGCTGCGCGCCGCGTCCCTGACCGGGGACGCGGCGCGCGGCGCGGCGGCGCTGGTGGTGCGGGACGTACTGGCCGACCCGGCGGCGTACTGACCCCGGTTACGGACGTACGCCCAGCAGGTGGTCCAGCGCCAGCTGGTCCAGCGTCTCGAAGGCCATGCTCCGCCCGGCCGCCTCCGTGACGTCGAAGTCCTCGTAGGAGCCGCGGTCCGCGAGCAGCGCCGCGAGGCCGTCCTCGGCGGTGGGCCGGGCGAGTTCGTCGAGCCGGGAGGCGCGCAGGGCGTCCTGGACCTCCGGGTCGGCGCGGAAGGCGGCGGCCCGCTCCTTGAGGATGAGGTAGTTGCGCATGCAGCCGGCGGCGGAGGCCCACACGCCGTCGGCGCCGTCGGTGCGCACCGGCTTGAAGTCGAAGTGGCGGGGGCCCTCGTAGCCGGCCGTCTCCAGCAGGTCGACGAGCCAGAAGGCCTGGCGCAGGTCGCCGGCGCCGAAGCGGAAGTCCTGGTCGTACTTGATGCCGGTCTGGCCGTTGAGGTCGATGTGGAAGAGCTTGCCCGCCCACAGGGCCTGGGCGATGCCGTGCGGGAAGTTGAGCCCGGCCATCTGCTCGTGGCCGGTCTCGGGGTTCACACCGACCATTTCGGGGCGTTCCAGGCGCTCGATGAACGCGAGCGCGTGGCCGATGGTGGGGAGCAGGATGTCGCCGCGCGGCTCGTTGGGCTTGGGCTCGATGGCGAAGCGCAGGTCGTAGCCCTGCTCGGTGACGTACGCGCCGAGGAGGTCGAAGGCTTCCTTCATGCGGTCGAGAGCAACCCGCACGTCCTTGGCGGCGCCGGACTCGGCGCCCTCGCGGCCGCCCCAGGCGACGTAGGTGGTGGCGCCGAGTTCGACGGCGAGGTCGATGTTGCGGATCGTCTTGCGCAGGGCGTAGCGGCGCACGTCGCGGTCGTTGGCGGTGAACGCGCCGTCCTTGAAGACGGGGTGGGTGAAGAGGTTCGTGGTGGCCATCGGCACCTTCATGCCGGTGTCGTCCAGCGCCTGGCGGAACCGCTTGACGTGTGCCTCGCGCTCGGTGTCCGTGGAGCCGAAGGGGATGAGGTCGTCGTCGTGGAAGGTGACGCCGTGGGCGCCGAGTCCGGCGAGGCGCCGGACGGACTCGACCGGGTCGAGAGCGGGGCGGGTCGCCGTACCGAAGGGGTCGACGCCCTGCCAGCCGACGGTCCACAGACCGAAGGTGAACTTGTCGTCGGGGGTGGGGGTGAAGCGCTCCGACATATGACCGGCCTCCATTTGTTTGTTGACATGACTAATACTGCACGACCAACCTGTTCCACAGAAGAGCCAGAAGACCAGAAGACCAGAAGACGCAGAAGCCGCGAGAAGCCACGCGGCCGAGGAGAAGAGGGGGCCCCATGCCGCCGAGCAGGGTCGTCGTCGGAGTGGACAGTTCCACGCAGTCCACGAAGGCGGCGTTCACCGACGCCGTCACGGGCCGGCTGCTGGCCGTGGGGCGCGCGCCGCACCGGGTCACGGGCGAGGGGGGCGCGCGCGAGAGCGACCCCGAGGAGTGGTGGCAGGCCCTGGCCGCCGCCGTCGCCGCCGGGCTCCGCGAGTCCGGCGTCCCCGCCTCCGCCGTCACCGGCATCGCGGTCGCCGGCCAGCAGCACGGCCTGGTCGTCCTCGACGGCGCAGGGCGCCCGCTGCGGCCCGCCCTGCTGTGGAACGACACCCGTTCGGCCCCGCAGGCCGCCGCCCTCACCGAGGCTCTGGGCGGCCCGGCCGCGTGGACGGCGCGCGCCGGATCCGTGCCCGTCGCCTCCATGACGGCCGCCAAGTGGCGGTGGCTGCGCGAGAACGAGCCGTACGCCGCCGAGTCCGCCGCCGCCGTACGCCTCCCCCACGACTTCCTCACCGAGCGCCTCGCCGGGGTGGCCGCGACCGATCCGGGCGACGCCTCGGGCACCTGCTGGTACTCCACCGCCACGGGCGCGTACGACTCCCGGCTCCTCGGCCTGGCCGGCCTGGACGAGAAGCTGCTGCCGCCCGTGGCTCCCACCGGGGCCACCCGCATCGGCTCCCTCACACGCGCGGCGGCCGAGCGGATCGGCCTGCCCGCCGGGATCGCCGTCGCGGCGGGTACGGGCGACAACATGGCCGCGGCGGTGGGACTGGGCCTGGGCGGCGCCGGGCTGCTGGACCATCCGGTGCTCAGCCTGGGCACGTCCGGCACGGTGTTCGCGGCGACCCGCACCCGGCCGGACTCGCCCGCGCTGGCCGGTTTCGCCGCCGCCGACGGCGGCTACCTGCCGCTGGCCTGCACCCTGAACTGCACCCTCGCCGTCGACAGGGTCGCCACCCTCCTGGGCCTGGACCGCGACGACGCCGCGCCGGGCGGCGAGGCGGTGCTCCTCCCCTACCTCGACGGCGAGCGCACCCCCGACCTGCCCGCCGCCTCCGGCCTCCTGACCGGCCTGCGCCACCACACCACCCCGCAGCAGCTCCTGGGCGCCGCCTACGAGGGCGCGGCCGTGACCGTGCTGCGGGCCCTGGACGAGGTACTGCGCGCCTGCGGCCTCGACCCCGCCGATCCGGCGGTGGCGTCGCGTCCGCTGCGCCTGGTCGGGGGCGGGGCGCGGGGGCGTACATGGGTGGAGACCGTACGACGCCTCTCCGGGCGCCCGCTGCTGATCCCCGAGGCCGCCGAGCTGGTCGCACTCGGCGCGGCGGCGCTTGCCGCGGGGGCGGCGAGCGGGCGGGACGCGGTGGCGATCGCGGCGGAGTGGGGGGCCGGGGGCGGCAGGGAGGTCCCGGCCCTGGAGCGCGACTGGGCGACTTGGGCCCGGGTCACGTCGGTGCTCGACGGGCTCACCGGCGCCGGGTCCCCCGGCTAGGGTGGGCGGGCCGCCTCCCTTGCGGAGCTGTTCCCTGCCCGCCCCTTCCCGTAACCCGGGGCTCCGCCCCGGACCCCGGTCCTCGATCGCCGGACGGGCGGAAAGCCCGACGCGGCGCGGAAAGCCCGACGCGGCGCGGAAAGCTCAGCCGCGCCGCGAAAACCGAGCCCGGCCGGCGACTCAAGCCCGTCCGGCGTTCGAGGACACGCGCCGGAGGGCGTCCCGGGGTCTGAGGGCCCGGCCCCCGGTTTCGGGAAGGGGCGGGCAGGGGAACAGCCCCGCGGGGTGGACCGCGTCAGACCTTGCGGGCCACGCCCGTGTAGCCCGGGATCGGTTCGTCGCCCGCGACCTCGATGACTTCGCCGAGCTCGGGACGCCAGTCGGCGGCCAGCGAGACGCCCGGCTCGACGAGTGCGAAGCCGTTGAAGAACGCGGCGAACTCCTCGCGCGAACGCGGCCGCAGCGTGAGACCTCGCGCGGAGTACATCGCGGCCGCCTTCGCCGCGCCCTCCGGGTCGAAGTCCCCGGTGACGTGGGAAAGGACCAGGTAGCTGCCGGACGGCAACCGGTCCATGAGGCGGTTCACCAGCGCGTGCGCACCGTCCTCGTCGCCCACGAAGTGCAGCAGCGCGACGAGGGACAGCGCGACCGGCTCGGTGAAGTCGAGCGTCCTGCCCGCCCGCTCCAGGATGAGATCGGGTTCGCGGGCGTCGGCCTGGATGTACTCGGTGGCACCCTCGGGGGTGGAGCGCAGCAGCGCCTCCGCGTGGGCGAGCACGATCGGGTCGTTGTCGCAGTAGACGACGCGCGCGTCGGGCGCGGTCCGCTGGGCGACCTGGTGGAGGTTCGGCTCGGTCGGTATGCCCGTACCGATGTCGAGGAACTGGCGCACGCCCTTCTCGGCGAGCCAGCGCGTGGCCCGGTGCATGAACGCCCGGTTGACCCGCGCCATGTCGCGCCCCCGGGAGTCGAGGGCGAGGAGCTGGCGCGCCATCTCCTCGTCCACCGGGTAGTTGTCCTTGCCGCCCAGGAACCAGTCGTACATGCGCGCCGGATGCGGCTTGCCGGTGTCGATCTCGACGGCGGTGTGGTCGTGCCCGGTCATGCGGCGCTCCGTGGGTAGCGGTGGACGGCGAACGGTGGAGGACGGGGCGGCGTGGTGGTTCAGGTGAGCAGGAAGTCCGCCTGGCCGGCCTTGGCTCCCTGGATGAAGGCGGCGATCTCACCGGGGGTGTAGATCAGCGCGGGGCCCTCGGGGTCTGCGGACTGGCGGACCGCGACCCTGCCGTCGGCCAGCTTCATGGCCTCGATGCAGTTGCCGCCGTTGCCACCGCTCCACGGCTTGTTCCAGCCCTCCGCGGGCAGGTCGTTCGCGGGCATGCCGTTGTATATCCGGTCCATCACAGCTCCTTGCGGAGATCCTTGAGGATCTCCTTTGTGCGTTGTGCAGTCGCGGCCTGAGCCGCCATGCGGTCCATGACTTCGAGGTGGGACGCCACCTCGGAGCGCGAGTCGAGATAGACCGCGCCGGTCAGGTACTCGCTGTAGACCATGTCCGGGAGTTCCGGCACGGCGAAGCGGAAGAGGACGAAGGGGCCGTAGGTACCGGGGTGGTGGCCCGTCACGAACTCGGCGATCTGCAACGTGACGTTGGGCATGTCGGCGGCCTCCAGGAGGCGGTCGATCTGCTCCCCCAGCACGTCCGGGCTGCCGACGGGCCGGCGCAGGACCGTCTCGTCCATGACGACCCACAGCTTCGGGGCGTCGGGGCGGGTGAGGAGGCTCTGGCGTGCCATGCGCAGGGCCACGTGCCGCTCGATGGCGTCGGGCCTGGTCTGACCGACGGCTCCGCCGCGCATGATGGCGCGGGCGTAGCTCTCGGTCTGCAGGAGACCCGGCACGAACTGCGGTTCGTACGCCCTGATGAGTGACGCGGCGCCCTCCAGGCTGACGTACATGCTGAACCAGTCGGGCAGGACGCCGTGGAACCGCTGCCACCAGCCGGGCCTGTTCGCCTCCTCGGCCAGCTCGACGAAGGATGCGGTCTCCTCGGCGGGGAGCCCGTACGCCGGCAGCAGGAGCTGTACGTAAGGGATCTTGAGCGCGACCTCGGCCGTCTCCATCCTGCGGATGGTGGCCGGGGTGACGCGGAGCACCTTGGCGGCCTCTTCGCGGCTCAGACCGGCTCTCTCGCGCAGGTCCAGCAGACGCTTCCCGAGAACGACCTGACCCACCGTCGGGGCGGACCGCGGTTCACTCACTTCAGACCTCCCCATGGGCTGTTGCGAGCAGTGTGCCACGCGGTCGCGGCCAAAGAAACGACACTCTGCAATTTTCACAGTGCCCCTTGCCAAGTGTCGCTTTCAGGAGGAGAGTTGAGCGGCGAACCAGTTCACGCGGATGCCGCACGCTGTCCCCGGGGGGTAGCAGTTGTCCGGCCCTGCCCCCCACCGTGAGGAAACGCTCGTGGCACCAGGCACTGCGCTCGTCCCCCAGCTCATGGACCTCTGCCGGGGGACAGCCATACGCCGGTACGGATTCGAATTACCGGCGCGCCCGGAATGCGTGGCCGCCGCCCGGCGCCTGGCCAGGCGGCAGCTCACGCAGTGGGGCGTCCACGAGGACGCCTGCGACACGGCGGCACTGATCGTCACCGAACTGTTCACCAACGCCCTGCTGCACACCGCGAGCGAGCACATCGTGTGCGAACTGCGCGACAGCGACGGCCGGCTGCGTGTGGCCGTGAAGGACCAGGGACTGCGTCCCACCGGGCCGCAGCTGCGCCAGGCCGGCGACGAGGAGCACGGGCGCGGGCTGCAGCTCGTCGACGCCCTGAGCAGCTTCTGGGGAACACGCGACGCCGCGGACGGCCCCGGGCGGATCGTCTGGGCGGAGCTTCCTTGCTGAGGTCCGTGATGACCAACCTGCCGGCCGGCCGCCTTGCGCGCGCCCGCCGCCGCGCCAACCGCGAGCACGACGGACACGGCGGACACAGTGAGCCCGACGGACACGGCGGACACAGTGAGCCCGGCGGACACGGCGAGCACGGTGGCGGACCGGTCCGGCTACCCGTGCCGCCCGGCCTCTCCGTGCCGCTCGGCTGCGACGCGGTGGGTCTTCCCGCGCGGCACGGGTTCCGGATGATGGCGCATCTGTCCCGGCCCGGCTGCGTCTTCGCCGATCCCGGCTGGTGGTGGTGGGTCGTGCCGGCCGAGTCCGACCACGGCCTGGTCTGGCCGCAGCCTGCCCGGTACGTCCCCGGGCTGTACGTGCCCGCGACGCGTCCGCGCCTGATCCACTCGCCGGAAGGCAACTCGCCGTACACGCCGCCGATTCCGCTCTACCTGATGGCGTGCCGGATCGCGGACACCGTTCCGGCGTGGTCCACTGTGCCGCATCAGGGGTCCTGACCCCCTCCGCGCGAGCCACTGCTGCCGGTTTCGCACCCTGGACAGCACGTGCCGCGCCGGGAGTCGATTCCCCGAGTGCCGTTTGCGGTACGCCCATGCCCAGGGGAGGGACCTCCGCGCCATGAACAGACCCACGTCGCGCACACACGCCCCGCGTCTCCCGGCGGCCGTCGCCCTCGCGATCGGGACGCTCCTCGCCTCCGGGCCGCCGTCCACCGCCTCCCCGTCACCCGGGCCCTCCGCCGCGCGCGGCACCACGCCCGTCGTCACCTGGGCCGCCGGCGCGGACAGGCTGTCCACCGCCGGCGCGGCCCCGGAACGTACGTACCGGCTCGTCGTGCGCACGAGCGCGGGCGGCGGCGGGCTGCGGATCCGGCTCTCCAACGCCTTCGGCGACCAGCCGGTGACGTTCGGCCGTGTCTACGCCGGACTGCGGGCCACCGGCGCCGCGCTGGTGCCGGGCACCAACCGGCCGCTGTCCTTCGCCGGATCGGCCTCGGTCACCGTCCCGCCCGGCGGGTCCGTCCACAGCGACCCGCTGCCCGGCACGGTCCGGCCGCAGTCGGATCTGGCCGTCAGCGTGTACGTACGGCGGGCGGGCGGCGCCGCGACCGGCCACAGGACGGCCCTGCAGACCTCGTACGTCGCGCCCGCCGGCGACCACGCCGCGGACGGTTCCGCCACGCCCTACACCCAGAAGACCACCTCGTGGTTCTACCTCGACGCGGTGACGGTCGACGCCCGGCGCGGCACCGGCGCCGTGGCGACGCTCGGCGACTCGATCACCGACGGCGCCCTCTCGACCCGGGACACCAACCAACGCTGGCCGGACTTCCTGGCCCGTCGGCTGGACGCCGACCCCGGCACGCGCATCAAGGGCGTCGCCAACGAAGGCATCTCCGGCAACAAGGTCCTCGAGGACGGCGCCGGCGAGAGCGCGCTCAAACGCCTCGACCGGGACGTGCTCTCGCAGCGGGGCGTGCGCACCATGGTCCTGCTCGAAGGGGTCAACGACATCAAGGCCGTGCCCGCGCCGACGGCCGCCGACCTGATCGCCGGTTACCGGCAGCTCGTCGGCAGGGCGCACGCCGCGGGTGTGTGCGTGGTCGGAGCGACCGTCATGCCGTACGAGGGCTGGCGGGAGTGGACGCCGGCGGGAGAGACCGTACGGCAGGAGGTCAATGCCTTCATCCGCGGCGGCGGGGCGTTCGACGCGGTCGTCGACTTCGACGAGGCGGTCGGGGACCCGGCCGCGCCGTCGCGCATCCTTCCGGCGTACGACAGCGGCGACCACCTCCACCCCAACGACCTCGGGATGCGGACGATGAGCGACACCGTCGACCTGAAGAGCCTGCGCTGCTCCAGGCGTTAGCACTCCGGCCGGGCCCTCCCGGGCCGGGCCGGGCCGGGCGGCGCGGGGCGGGATGCGGCCGGGGCGGCGCGGGGCGGCGCGGGGCGGGATGCGGCCGGGGCGGCGCGGGGCGGGATGCGGCCGGGGCGGCGCGGGGCGGGATGCGGCCGGGGCGGTCGTTCTCTGCCCGGGTCAGCTGTCGAAGAAGTCCCCCAGGGAGGCGGCCAGCGCGCCCGGGGCCTCTTCGGCCACGTGGTGCCCGGCATCGATGCCGTGGCCGCGTGCGTCGGGCGCCCAGCGCCGCCAGATCTCCAACGGGTCTCCGTAGAGCTCTTCGAGATCGTCCCGGAGCGACCACAGGATCAGCGCGGGACACCGGATCCGTACCCCGCCGGCCCGGTCGGCCTCCTCGTGGCGCCTGTCGACGGTGAGGCCGGCCCGGTAGTCCTCCAGCATCGCCCGCACCACGTCGGGGTTCCTCGTGGCCTCCCGCCACTCGTCGTAGTTCTCCTGTCCCATGCGCTGCGGATCGCCGCGGTACCAGCTGTCCGGGTCCGCGTTGATCACCCGCTCGGGGGTGTCCGGCTGGGCGAAGAAGAACCAGTGCCACCACTGTGTGGCGAACTCGGCGGTGATACGGGACAGGTGCTCGGTGACGGGCAGGCAGTCGATCAGCGCCACCCGTGACACCGCGCGGGGGTGATCGAGGGCGAGGCGTAACGCGACAGCGCCCCCGCGGTCGTGCCCGGCGAGCGCGAACCGGGCATGCCCGAGGGAACGCATCACCTCGACCATGTCGTGGGCGACGGCACGCTTGGAATGACCCGAGTGGTCCGCGGTGGGCGCCGGACCGCGGGACCGGCCGTACCCCCGCAGGTCGGGGCAGACGACCGTGAAGCCCCGCTCGACGAGCAGCGGGGCAACGCGGTGCCAGGTCGCGGAGGTCCGGGGGTGGCCGTGCAGCAACAGCACCGGCGGCCCCTCCCCGCCGTGGCGGACGAAGACGGATGCCTCATCGAGCTGGATCCGCCCGGCCTCGAAGCCTTCGAACATTCTTTCGCCCTCCTTCGCGCGTGCGCCAACGGGCCGCCCCGCACGCGTGCCCCGAAAGAGGACCGTGACGCGGGGCGCGGGGCGATTGACGCCGCCTCCACCGGGAGATAGTCATGATCATGACACAGACCTCCGCCCCTGCGCGCCGCCCCCACCGGCAGTTGCTCGCGGCCTCCGTGGGCAATGCCGTCGAGTGGTACGACTGGTACGCGTACACCTTCCTCGCCACCTACATAGCCGGCCAGATCTTCCCCCCGGGCGCCGGGAATTCCCTCGTCCCCCTGCTCTCCGCCTTCGCCGTCTTCGCCGTCGGCTTCTTCATGCGGCCGGTCGGCGGCCTGCTGATGGGCGCCGTGGCCGACCGGCACGGGCGGCGGGCCGCGCTCACCGTCACCATCCTCCTGATGGGCGGCAGCAGCCTGCTGGTCGGCCTGACACCGACGTACGCGTCCGCGGGAATCCTCGCTCCCGTGGTGCTGGTCGCTGCCCGGCTGCTCCAAGGGCTCTCCGTCGGCGGCGAGTTCGCCGCCTCGACCACCTTCCTGGTGGAGTCCGCCGGACCCGGCAGGCGCGGCCTCTTCTCCAGCTTCCAGTACGTCTCGACCACCGCGGGCCAGCTCGCCGCGTCCGGCATCGCCGCCGCGCTCGTCGCCGGCCTCGACGAGGGGGCGATGGAGGGATGGGGGTGGCGCGTTCCGTTCGTCGTGGGCGCGGTGCTCAGCCTGGTCGGGTTCTGGATCCGCCGCGGGGCCCAGGAGACGCTCGCCGCCGAGCGTGTGCGCGGGCCCCGCCCGGGACTCCTCGACGCCCTGCGCCACCACCCGCGCCAGTCGCTGCTGATCTGCGGCATCACGGCGGGCGGCACGATCGCGTACTACACGTGGACGTCCTACCTGCCGACGTACGCCGAACTGAACGCGGGCACCGCCACGTCCGACGCGCTGCTCGCGGGCACCGTCTCACTGGCCTTCTTCGCGCTGCTCCAGCCGGTCGGCGGACTGCTCTCCGACCGTTACGGCCGCAAGCCGCTGCTGCTGTTCTTCGGCATCGGCTTCGCGCTGCTCAGCGTGCCGCTGCTGCGCTCCGTCAACGGTTCCTTCGTGTCGCTGCTGCTCGTGCAGTGCGCGGGAATGGTCCTGCTCACCGGCTTCACCTCCATCTCGGCGGCGGTCAACGCGGAGATCTTCCCGGCCAGGGTGCGCGCCGCCGGCATCGGTTTCCCGTACTCCCTCACGGTCGCGCTCTTCGGCGGTACGGCGCCGTACGTGGGCACGCTGTTCAAGGAGCTGGGCCGCCCGGGGCTGTTCCCGTGGTACGTCGCCGCGCTCTGCCTGGTGTCCACCGCGGTGTACTTCCGGCTTCCCGAGAGCGCGCACAGGGAGCTGGAACGCTGATCCCGGGAACGGTCCGAAGCAGTCCGGAACGTGCCTCAGAGCGAACGCAGCGCCTCCCCGGCCCGTGCCACCAGTCCGTCGGCGCTGCACTTCTCCGCGAGGGCCAGGCCCCGGACCAGCTCGTCCTCGGAGCGCGCGGCGATGCCGTACTCGACACGGGCCAGGGCGTGCTCGTACGCGCAGGGGGAGTTCTCGAGGAACGCGACCGCCTTGGCCAGCAGTTCCACGGCCCGCTCCCCCTCCTCCAGGGCCGCCGCGCAGCGCAGTGACTCCCCGATGGCGGTGTCCGTGCCGAAGCGCTCCGCGCGGTCGCGCACGTAGGCGGCGAGGATGGCCGCGCGGCCGGGGTCGTCGGCGGCCACCGCGCGGGCGAGGTCGCTCGCCCAGGGGGCCATGACACCGTTGTGCCGACCGCGCGCCGACAGCGCCTCCCCGGCGGCTTCGAGTTCGGCGACGGCTTCCTTGGCGCGGCCCTGGGCCAGCAGCAGCCTTCCGCGTACGCACCGCGCGTCGGGGACGACGATCGACGACGGGTACGGCGGGGCGAACCCGTGGCGGTCGGCCGCCTCCTGGGCCTCGTCGGTCCTGCCCCGCGCGAGCAGCGTGTCGATGAGCATGCAGGCGGCGTCCCAGTGCATCGGCAGGCCGTTGCCGACGCGCTCGGCCAGGCGCAGGCTCTCGCGCAGGTACGCCTCGGCCTCGGCGAGCCTGCCGCGCCTGCGCTGGAGGTAGCCGACGAGGGCATGGGCGAAGGCCAGGTGGCCGCCGCTCCAGCCGGAGATCTCGAAGTCGCGCAGCGCCTCGTCGAAGAGGCTCTCCGCCTGGTCGAGGCGGTCGGCGAAGGCGTACGCGAGGCCGAGCAGGGCCGGGGGCTCGAAGCCCCATTCGGTGTTGGTCCAGCCGAGGCCCGGCGCGAGCCGGCCGTCCAGCAGGGCGCGGTCGCAGGTCTGGACGATCTCCTCCGCGTTCTCCCCGCGCGCGACCGCGTCGAAGGCCCTCAGTATGAGCAGCGCGCGTTCGGAGTTGTCGCGCCCCTGGAGGCCGTCGGTCATCTCGGCGAGGCGCCGGGAGCGTCCGGGGCCGTCGTCCTCGGCCGCCTGTACGCCCTCCCACAGGAAGTGCACGGCCTGGAGGCGCATCCTGGCGGGGCCCGGGGCGGTCCGGGCGGCCTCGGCGGCCACGACCTGCGCCGCCTCCCGTGTCTGGTTGTTGTGGGTGAGGGCCTGGGACAGCCGGAAGACCGCGTCCACGCGCCGGCCGGCGTCCAGACCGCGCATGCCGAGGGCGGACGTCAGGTGGCCGACGGTGGTGGCGGGCGAGGTCAGCAGGGTGGCGCAGCCCAGTTCGTACAGGACTTTCGCGTGCTCTTCGGGCAGCGGCGGCTCCAGGAGGGCGCGCTCCAGACAGCGTCTGGCGGCGTCCGGAGCGCCGACGGCGAGGTGCTCGGCCGCGGCCTCGCGCAGTTGGGCGACCAGCTCCGGGTCGTCGTCCGGATGGACTTCGAGGAGGTGCCTGGCGACGGCAGCGGCGCCCAGGCCGGCCTGGGTGAGTGTCCAGGCGGCCCGGCCGTGCATGGCGGTGCGGGTGGCCGGCGGCATGGCGCGGTAGACGGCGCCCGCGATGAGCGGGTGGACGAACTCCATCGGGTCGCTGCCCGCCAGGATGCGGGCCGCGCGCAGCCGCTGGGCGCAGTCGGCGGCCTGGTCGCGGCTCAGGCTCGCGAGCGAGGCGGCCAGGTCCAGTGAGATCTCGGTGCCGAGGATGGCGGCCGCCCAGGCGAACCGGGTGGCGGCGGTGCCCAGTTCTTCGAGTCTGGTGATCAGGCCGGTGCCGCGCGCGGACGCGCCGAGGGCGCGCAGGACGCCGGCGGAATCCTCCACGGGGTCCAGTTCCTCGTCGCGCACCTTGGCGACGAGCTCCACGGTCTCGTAGAGGTTGCCCCCGGTGACCGCCCACACCTCACGGCAGAACGGTTCGTCCGCGTGCTGGCCGAGCGCGGCCCGTGCGAGGCCGGCCACGGCTTCGGGGGTGAGCGCCCGCAGACGCACGCACTGGCGGGCGACGGCCTCCACCGCCCGGAGGAACTCCGCCGTGTCGCCGGTGGGTTCCTCGGGGCGGTACGCGATGACGACGAGCACCGGAAGGTCCTCGCGCTGGACGAAGGACGCCAGCCAGCCGAGCGTTTCCAGATCGGACCAGTGCGCGTCGTCGACCATCAGGACCAGCGGCCGGTGCGTGGCCGCCAGCCGCAGGACGAGGGCGTCCAGGCCGTCACGGACGCCCTGGGGGTCCGCCCGCCCGTCGGGCGGCGCCACGCCGAGCGCGGGTCCGATGATCTCGTACCCGTCGCCCAGCAGCTCCCTGACGTCCACGGCGCCGGGCAGGGTGAGGGCGGGCTGCAGGAGTTGCCGTACGGCGTGGAAGGGGACGGAGGTGACGGCCTCGCCACCGCGCGCGGACCACACCGTGCACCGTCCGGCGGCGAGGCGCCGGATCTCGGACAGCAGCGCTGTCTTGCCCAGACCGGCCTCGCCGCTGCAGACGAGGACCCCACCGGCCGGCGTGTCCGCGCAGAGCGCTTCGACGGCGTGCCTGGCGGCGGCGAGTTCCGTCTCGCGCTCCAGCAGCGGGACGGTGACCGGGTGCTCCGGGACGGGCACCATCATCCCTCCCCAAAAGGTGGCGGATCTCGAGCGTAGCCCGGCAGCACCGCGGTGCGGAATCGATCGGCGCACTTTGATCCGGGACGAGTGAACGACCGTTACCCGCAGGCCCGGTGACGGGACGACGCACGCGGACGATGCGAAGACTCTTTCGGGGCGGACGCCCTTTCGGTGCGGACGCCCCGTCAGGTGGTCGCCGTCGCCGTCGCGGTCGCGGCGCCGGCGCCGGCGCCGGATCCGCCCCGCCCGCTCCGGCGGGCCGTCAGCGGCACCAGTGAGATGGCCGCGGCTCCGCAGAGCCCGGCCACCGCGAAGGCGGTGAACCCCCAGTCCTGCATGCCGTTGGCCACCAGGGCGCCGCCCAGCGACGGACCGACGACCGCGCCGAGCCGGCCGACGCCGGTGACCCAGCCGAGGCCGGTGGCGCGCTGCCCGGGCGCGTACACCGTGTTGGTCGCGGCGTAGACCATCACCTGGGCGCTGAACAGCCAGACGCCGGTGATGAACACGACGCCGTACATCAGGGCCAGTCCCAGTTCCCGGCCCATCAGCAGCGCTCCGGCGGCGGTGAGGACGAACCACAGGGCGGAGACGCGCACCGGGCCGAAGCGGTCGGCGGTGCGTCCGGCGATCAGCATGCCGACGATGCCGCCCGCGTTGATGACCATCAGGAAGCTGATGGAGGAGGTGAGGCCGTAGCCCGAGGCGCGCATCAACTGCGGGAGCCAGGTGCTGACTCCGTACACGAGGAGCAGGCCGCAGAAGGACGCGGCCCACAGCAGCGGGGTCGCCCAGCGGCAGCCCGGGGCGAACAGCGCGAGCACCGCGGCCCAGCGGCCCTTGGCCCCGGCGGCCGGTGCCTGGGCGGGCTCGGGGCGTTCCAGTCCGTACCGGTCGGCGATCGCGTCGGCCTTGGCGCGGCGGCCGCGGGCGAGCAGCACGCCGGGCGACTCCGGCAGGTGGCGCACGATGAGCGGTACGGCGATGATCGCGGGCGCGACGCCGGCCCAGAACACCCAGCGCCAGCCGAACGCCGGGGCGAGGGACAGGCCGAGGCCGGTGGCCACCATGCCGCCCGCGTGGTACGAGGTCATCAGCAGCCCGGTCGCGAGGGCGACCCGGCCGCGCGGGGCGAACTCCATGACCATGGCCAGGCAGGTGGGCATCAGCCCGCCGAGCCCCAGGCCCGCGGCGAAGCGCCCGGCGCCGAAGAACGCGGGTCCTTCGGCCAGTGCGCAGAGCGCCGAGCCGAGCGAGAAGAGGATCACGGACCAGATCACGACGGGTCGCCGGCCCAGCCAGTCGGTGAGGTTTCCGGCGGCCAGCGCACCCAGGAGCATGCCGAAGGTGGTCCAGCTGCCGATGGTGCCCGCACTGGCCGGAGTCAGGCCCAGGTCCTGGTCGTCGAGCATGTGCGGCATGACCGCGCCGTAGATGTTGACGTCCATGCCGTCGAAGAAGACGGCCAGCCAGCACAGGCCGAGTACGAGCGCCACGGGGCGCAGGGAGCTCTGGGGCACGGGGAACCTTCGGGTCGGGGCGGGTCGGGGCAAGGCGGGGGCGGGGCGGAAGGAACGCATGTTCGCACAGTGAACTTAAGTTCGCGATCAGTTCGCCCCGCAGTTTCCGCCCACCCTCCGCGCGTGTCAATGGGTCCGGCCCGCGGGCAGCGGCGCGCTCAGCGGTCGGTGCTCAGCGCGTACGCCCGCCGGACGCTCGTACCGAGGCGCGGCAGGTCCGCGCCGTACGCATGGAGGGAGACCGCCCCGTCCGTGCCCGCGTTCCAGAGCCGGTGGATGTCTCCGGGCGGCGCGGACCCGCACACCGTCCCCCGCCGGTGACGACGTCCTCCGTGGCGACCAGCCGCGCCGCCGCCGCACCGCCGCACCGCCGCAGGACGGGACCAGCCGGTAGCGCCGCTCGTGTTCGGTGCCCGCGTGGACGCCGGTCGCGCACCACGCCACATGGTCGTGCGCGGGGAGTACCGGCCGAGCGCGACGACCGGGAGGCTCCCGTCGTGCCCGGCGTGCAGCAGGTGGCGCACGAGGGCGGCCCGGCATTCCGCGACGGTGCCTGGTCGTGGCCACCCGAGGAAGGACACGTGACCGGGACGCCGGCGTCCGGGCCTCAGCCGGCGCGGGGCTGCAGGGTGGAGCGGCGTACGACCAGTTCGGGCTGGAGCACCACGCGCTGGTGCTCGTGTTCGTGCTCGGATGTGGGTGTGGTGGCCCCGGTCTCCTCCAGGAGGAGGCCGGTGGCCATGGCGCCCATGGTCGGGGCGGGCCGGCGCACCGAGGTGAGGGGGACGGCGGCAGCGGCGGCGAATTCGATGTCGTCGTACCCGACGATCGCCAGCCGGTCCGGCACGCCGGCACCCGCCGCGTACATCGCCTGGAGCACACCGAGCGCGAGCAGGTCGTTGGCGCAGAAAACGGCGGTGGGCCGGTGCGCCTCGGGCAGGCCGAGCAGCCGGGCGCCCGCGTCGCGGCCCGCCGCCACGTCGAGGCGGTCGGTGGGGATCTCCTTGAGCGCGCCGGGCTCCAGGCCCGCCTCGGCGAGGGCCGCGCGTGCGCCGTCGCGGCGGTCCTTGACCTGCTGGAGCCGGGCGGGGCCGCCGACGAACGCGATGTCGCGGTGGCCCGCGTCGACGAGGTGGCGTACGGCGAGTGCCCCACCGGTGACGTCGTCGACGGAGACGGAGCACCCGCCTCGCCCCTCGGCGACGCGGTCGACGAGAACGAAGGGGATGCCGTGACGGCGGAAATCCTCGACGGTGCGGCCGGTGGCGTCGGCGGGCGTGAGCAGCACGCCGCGTACCCGCTGTTCGGCGAAGAGGCCCAGGTAGCCGGCCTCCTCGGCGGGGCTCTGGCCGCTGGTGCAGAGCATGACGCCGAGCCCTGCCGCGCGCGCCGCCCGCTCGGCGCCGCGCGCGACCTCCACGAAGAACGGGTTGCCCATGTCGAGGACGAGCAGGGCGATCATGCGGCTGCGGCCCGCCCGGAGCTGGCGCGCGGAATCGCTGCGCACGTAGCCCAGCCGGCTGATCGCGGACAGCACCCGGCCCCGGGTCGGCACGGCGACGGTTTCGGGGCGGTTGAGGACGTTCGACACCGTGCCGACCGAGACTCCGGCGGCGCGGGCCACGTCCTTGATGCCCACCGGCTGTGCGGTAGCCAAAATCTGCCCTCTCCTTCGGCCGGCGCGGGTGGTCCCGGAGCCGTCATGAATGGGTCGGTACGCGAGGCCCTTGCGACCAGGGCAGGGCGATGGGTGATGGGGCATCAGGTGCCGGCCGCACCGCGTCGGACCCGGGACGCCGAGCGGCATTCCCAGGTCCGACGCGGTGCGGTTGCCCGCGAAGAGGCGGCTTCCGGTGGCGGCGGGGCGTACCGCACGGCCTACGGCATCCGGTCGCCGATCAGCGCCAGGTTCTCGATGGCGGCCAGACCGTACAGCGCGGTGTCGTTGGTGTGGACCCAGTTCGCCTCGCTGCCCGGCACGAGCGCGACCGGTCCGCTCACCTTCTCCGTGGTCCACGGCGACGACTCCTTGTAGCCGTCGCTGTTGTAGAACTTCTCCCACGCGCGCTTGGCCAGCTTCTCGTCGCCGCTCTGCACCGCCGCGTACGCGTCGAGCCGCGAGTGTCCCTGGAAGAGGATCAGCGAGCCGAAGTTCTTGCCGTAGCGCGCGGCCTGTTCGGCCTTGGTGGCGTTGAAGTAGCGGCAGTAGTCGAGGTACGCCTCCTTGAACTCCGGCATGTCGACGAGGTGGATCAGCTCGGCGCACAGTTCGTTCAGTCCGAAGACCGCCGACAGGTGCGAGACCTCGACCCTGGCCTCCTTCGCGACGGCGAACCGGCCGGTGTCGAGGTCGTAGAGGCCGCTGCCCTGGACGAAGCCGTTGGGCTGGGCGGCGATCGTCTCCATGGTGGACAGCACCCGGGCCTTGGCCTTGGCCGCCTTGGGGCCGCCGCGTTCCCACTCGGTGAGCCAGGCCGAGACCAGTCCGCTCCAGTCGGTGCCGAAGCCGACCGACAGGGCGTGCCGGTCGGGGGTGTACGGCTCGGTGCGGATCTTGCGGATCGGGTCGAGGGCGAGGAAGGTCTCGTCGGAGTCGACGTTGGCGTGCATGAGGTCGCCGGTGCGTTCGTCGGCGGTGAGGAAGTAGTAGAAGCGGCGGTAGGTGGTGTTGGCGATGCGCTGCTGCTTGGCGCTGTCGGCGTAGTGCTGGATGCCGTGCCGGGTGCCGAGGCCGGCCCAGGTGCCGAGGTGGTAGACGTCGACCTCGCCGGTGTGGCGGGTCATGGCCTCGGCGAAGCGGAAGATGTCGGCGCGGCCGGAGCGCAGGTAGGCGTACCAGAGCCAGAGGTCGGGCGAGAGCTCGGAGTTGTCCCAGGCGTAGCCGCCGACGTCGTAGCGCCACTGGTGGCGGGCCGGGTCGTAGCTGTGCATGACGTCGCCGTAGTCCCAGAAGCCGTACCAGCGCCGCATCTCGACCTGGTCCTTGTAGTAGGTGAAGAGGAAGTCCAGGTGGTCCTCGATCTTCGCCTTGGCGGGCACGGACCGGTCGGGCTCGGAGAACAGGCCGCCGAAGACCCTGGCCTTGATCAGCTGCCGGGGCGGGGCGGCGAGCTGGGGCGGGGTGCGGACGGCCGTCACCTCCCGCGCCAGCGCCTCGGCGTCCGGTGTGGAACCGTGGGCCCAGAAGAGGAGTTCGCTGGTGCGGGCGATGCCGTACGGGGTGCCGAAGCCGGGCTCGTAGTCCTCGTAGGTGATGTTGAGACCTTCGAGCTGCTCGGCGTACGTGTCCTGGCCGAGGCCGTCGTGGTAGAAGCGCAGGTCCATGGGCGGGGCCTCGGGCGACCAGAGCCAGAGCGTGACCTCGGCCTCGTCGGTGTGCGCGCCGCGGATGTCGAGCCCGGCGGGGTGCTTCTCCCAGAAGTCGCGCAGCCCGAAGGAGAGTCCGCCGCTCGCCCCGCCGACGTACCCGAAGCCGGAGGCGCGGCGTCCGCCGCCGGCCGGGATCCAGCCGTGGCCCTCCTTGGTGCGCTTGCGCAGGGTGAAGCCGTCGGCGGAGAGCTGGCTGAGGGTGTAGTCCCCCCAGGTGGGGATGAGGTGGAGGCGGCTGGTGACGCGCTGGTCCCAGGTGGCCGGGTCGGGCAGCTTCTTCCCCTCGAACTGCGCGGCCTGGACGGCGGCTCCCGGGTCGCGGCGCAGGCCCGTGATGCCCTTGACGGCTTCGCGCAGCAGGCCCGTGCCGTCACCGCCGATGCGGATGTGGCGGTCGTACGCCTCGTCGCGCATCGGCACGGTGAAGCGGACGCCGAGGCCGCGGACGAAGTCGCCGCTCGCCTTGCCGGGCTCCTGGGTGCCGTCGTACGTGATGGTGTGCACCATGCGGAACGACTCGGCGCCCGCGTAGAAGTAGAGGCGGACGGAGAACGGCAGCCAGCTGCGGTTTCCGCGGCGGTGCCTGCCGTCGATGCGGACGACGGCGCGGACGGGGCCGTCCTGTTCCACCACGGCCTCGGAGATGGCACTCTCGAAGCGTTCGTACTTCGTGCTCCCCTGGTCGCCGTCCTCGATCTCGCCCTGTCTGAGGAGGACGAGCCGTCCGTTCCCGGCGATCTCGGTGGCGCCCCGGGTGACGGACTTGACGAGGGTGGAGCCGCTCTTGCCGATCTTCGCGGTGATGACGCCCGTGGACACGTCGATCGTGCCGCCGCCGCTGGAGACCGTGACTCTACGGGCGGGCGCGGCCGGCGTTCCGGCGCTGAGCGTGAAGGCGGCGGCGGTGACCTCGGGACCGACGGCGTGCGCGGTCCACTTCAGCGAGCCGTCGGGCCAGTGCGCGAGCGGCCAGGACTGGACGGGGACGTCCTTGCCCTCGGCGGTGGTGAGCGTGAACGCCTGGTCCTTGTCGTACGCGCCCTTGGGCCACGGCACTCCGAGGGTGGCGCCGGGGGCGGCTCCCAGGCCGGTGTCCTCCAGCCACTTCAGGGTCACGGGGTCCGTGCCGGCGGCGTCGGCCCCGGGCGCGGCCTGGGCGCGGGGGGTGCCCAGCGCCCAGCTGAACTGGGCGGCGGCGCCGGCGACCGCCGCCGCCTTGAGGAGGGATCTGCGGGGGATCGAAGACATGGTCGTGCCCTTCCGTTGTGTGGGGTGTGGGGCGTGGTGCGGGTGAGGGGGACGGCGGCCTCAGCGGGACACGTACCGTCGCTCCACGGCGACGGCCGCCGCCGTGACGGCGCCGGCCACCGGCACGGCCAGCGGCGCCACGAACCAGGCGGAGGCGGCGACCACCGCGAATCCGCCGACGATCAGGAGCGATCCGGCGGGGTCGAGGACCGTACGCCGGCCCGCCGCCGCCAGCAGGACGCGCCAGGAGGCCGCCGGCTGCCAGTCGGCGGCCGCCCGCAGCGCCGCCACCGCGCAGCCGATGAGGGCGAGGATGCCGACCGTGCCGACGAGGGGGCCGCCGGGCAGGCCCGCTCGTACCGCCGCGAGGTCCAGCCACAGCAGCCAGGCCGCCGCCCAGCCGGCCAGGCCCACGGCCCAGCCCCGGCGGGCCGCGGCACGGAAGTCGGCGGCGAACTCCCGCCATCCGGCGCTCTCCTCGCCGGTCAGATGGCGTCGCAGGTGCCGCGCCCCGGCGGCGAGCGCCGCGGGCCACGTCACCAGCGGGAGCGAGGCGAGGGCGATCCACACGCCGGTGAGCAGGCACTCGGCGAAGACGCCGAAGCGCTCGTGGAAGCGGGCCACGGCCGGTCAGCCCTTCAGGCCGGAGGTGGCCATGCCGTCGATGAGGTAGCGCTGGAAGGCGAGGAAGAACGCCAGCACGGGCAGCAGCGCCACCAGCGACATGGCGATCATGCCGCCGTAGTCGGCGACCGCGTCCTGGTCGACGAACATCTTCAGTCCCAGCGAGACGGTGTACTTCTCGGGCTCGTTGAGGTAGAGCAACGGGCCCATGAAGTCGTTCCAGGCGTTGATGAAGGTGAAGATCGCGCTGGTGATCAGGGCGGGGCGGCACAGGGGCAGCACGATCGACCAGTAGATCCGGAAGTGTCCGCAGCCGTCCAGGCGCGCCGCCTCGTCCAGTTCCTTGGGCAGGGCGCGCATGAACTGGACCATGAGGAAGACGAAGAAGGCGTCGACGGCGAGGTACTTGCCGAGCAGCAGCGGGACCATCGTGTTGATCAGTTCCAGCTTCTGGAACAGCACGTACTGCGGGATCATCAGGACGTGGTACGGCAGCAGCAGCGTGCCGATCATCAGGGTGAAGAGGAGGTTGCGTCCCGCGAACCTGATCCTGGTGAAGGCGTAGGCGGCCAGCGAGCAGGAGATCACCACTCCGCCGACCGAACCCACGGCCAGCACGGTGGAGTTGACGAAGAAGGTGGAGATGGGGATGCCCGCGATGCCTTCGGTGAGCCGCGTGTAGTTGGCCACGATCGGATCGGTCGGCAGCAGGTCGAGACTGCCGATGATCTCGTTGCCGGGCTTGAAGGAGCCGCCGAGCACCCAGATCACCGGGTAGAGCACGACGGCGAGCACCGCCAGTGCGCCCAGGTGCCAGCCGAGTGATCCGGCGTGCTCCCGCCGGCGTGACGAGGTGGGGTCGGGAGTCAGGGTCACCGGGCGTTCTCCTCGTAGTGCACCCAGCGCTTCTGCGACCAGAACAGCACCGCCGTCACCAGGCCGACCGCTATCAGCAGCATCCAGGCCATGGCGGAGGCGAAGCCCATCCGGCTGTTCTCGAAGCCCTGCTGGTAGAGGTAACAGGTGTAGACGAGCGTGGCGTCGGCGGGCCCGCAGGGACTGCCCTGGCCGCCGAGGATGTAGGCCGAGCCGAAGATCTGGAAGGAGTGGATGGTTTCCAGCAGGACGTTGAAGAAGAGCACCGGGGAGATCATCGGCAGGGTGATGTTCCAGAACCGGCGCCAGGGGCCGGCGCCGTCCATCTCGGCCGCTTCGTACAGCTCGCGCGGCACCTGCTTCAGCCCGGCCAGGAAGATGACCATGGGCGCGCCGAACTGCCAGACGGTGAGCGCGACCAGGGCGTACATGATCATGTCGGGGTCGCCGACCCAGCCGCCGGCGTCCATGCCGAAGAGCTGCTGCGTACGGTCGACCACGGCGTCGTCGGTGAAGAGCGCCCGCCACACGACGGCGACGGAGACGCTCGCGCCGATCAGCGACGGGGCGTAGAACGCGGCCCGGTAGAAGGACTGGCCGCGGCGGCTCTGGGCGAGCAGCAGGGCGACGCCGAGTGCGGCGGCGAGTTTCAGCGGCGTACCGATGACGACGTACGCGACCGTGACCTCGACCGACTTCTGCCAGCGGGGGTCGGCGAACATGTCGCTGAAGTTCTGGAGGCCGATCCACCGGGGTGCGTCGAAGAGGTTGTAGTCGGTGAAGGCGAAGTAGAGCGAGGCGGCCATGGGGCCTGCGGTGAGGAGCAGGAAGCCGGCGATCCAGGGCGACATGAAGAGGTAGCCGGCGAGGTTCTCGCGGCGGCTGCCCCGCCGCAGTCCGGCGGAGTGCGGCGCGCCGCCCCGGCCGGGGCCGGGCGGGGGCTCGGCGCGGGTGGCCGCCGGCGGGGGCGGGGCGTGTCCGGTGTGCGTCACTGTCCGCCCCATCAGGCGTTCGCGGTGAAGGCCGTCTTCGCCTCCGTGAAGAACTTGTCGACCGCCTCGCCCGGTGACGCCTTGTCGAGGCTCATCTCGGTGGCGAGGCGCAGGAAGGCCGCCTCGACGACATCGGCGCCGGCGGGGTGCGGGGTGATGGGTTCGAGCACGCCCGTCTCGGCGATCTGCGTCTCGTACGCCGAGATCTGCTTGCTCACCTTGTCGGTGGGCTCGAAGGCCTCGAACTGCTCGGTGGTGGAGAGCACTCCGCGGTCGTAGCCCATGATCCGGCCCACCTCCGGGTCGTGGACCATGAAGTTGATGAAGGTGGCCACTTCCTCGGGGTGCTTGGTGCGGGCGGTGCCGCTGAGCATCAGGGAGCCGAGGTACTGGCCGGTCTTCCTGCCGTCGGTCGTCGGTATGGGCGCGATGCCGTACGCGCTCTTTCCCTCGGCGGCGTAGCGGACGGTGAAGTTGTCCCAGGTGAACTCGCCCGCCGAAAGGCCCCCGGCGGTCGCGGCCTTGGGCTTGATCTGCTCGGCCTTCTTGGCGTCGGCGTAGACGCCGGACCTGATTCGTTTCATTGCCTCGGTCCACTCGGCTTCGAGGTCGCTCTCCTGGAAGCCGAGTCCGTCCTCGGTGAAGAACGCCTTGCCCCGCTGCCGCAGCTTCAGGTCGTAGTAGTACATGATCGAGTGCGGTCCCGAGTCGCCGGCGACACCGGTCCTGCGCTTGATCTTCTCCAGACCGGCGTACCAGTCGTCCCAGGTCCAGCCGGACTCGGGCGTGACGCCGGCCTTCTCGTAGACCTTCTCGTCGATGATGTAGCCCATCGAGTTCGAGCCGACCGGCAGGCCGAGCAGCTTGCCGTCGATCTCGGCGAACTTCTCCAGGCCGGCACGGAAGTTGTCGGTGCTGAGGTTGCCCGCCTGGACCTGGGGGTTCAGGTCGAGGAGCACGTTGCGGGCCGCGTACTTGCGCAGGAAGGTCACCGCGTTCTGGATGACGTCCGGCGCGTTGCCGCCCGCGGCCTGCGTGTTGAACTTCTTCCAGAAGTCCAGGTAGGGCTGGAAGTCCGTCTTGACCTTGATCTTCGGGTGCTTCTTCTCGAAGAGCGCGATCGACTCGTTGATCTTCTTGGCGCGGTCGTCGGCGCCCCACCAGGCATACCTGATGGTCACGGGGCCGCCGCCGGAGGAGCCGCTGCCGCCCCCGCACCCCGCGGCGGTCAGCCCCACGGTCGCCAGTGAGGCGCCGGCCGCCTTCAGGAAGGTACGCCTCTCGACATGCCTGGTTGTGCGCATGGTTGACCCCTTCAGCCGACGATTGAATCGTTTTAGGAAAGCGCTTGCCGGGGCAATGTACGAGCGCCCGCCGGGCCCGTCAACGGTTTGCGCAGGAGGCCGGTGAATCAGCCGCCGGGCGCGCGGCCCGGCACCGCGCCCGCGTCGGCGGCTGGACCGCGGACGCGGGCGGGGGCAGGAGCGGGGGCGAGGGCCGGAGGCGACGCCGGTACGTCAGGGGCGTCCCCTGCCGGTCAGCCTGACCGGTCCGTCCGCGACGGGGACGCCGAAGTCCGGGGTCCCGTCCGGCTTCCAGCGCAGACGCTGGACGCGGGTGTGCCGGTTGGGGTCGTGCAGCGGGTCGCCGGTGATCTCCTCGTACTGCCGGGCGTGGTAGACGAGGACGTCGGTACGGCCGTCCTCGGCGACGGTGAAGGAGTTGTGCCCCGGGCCGTACTGGCGGGTCGTGGCGTTGCTCGTGAAGACCGGCACCGGCGACTTGACCCAGGCTCCGGGGGCGAGCAGATCGGCGTCCTCGTCGGCGGTGAGCAGGCCCATGCAGTAGTTCGCGTCGGTCGCGCTCGCCGAGTACGTCATGAAGATGCGGCCGTTGCGCCGGATCACCGCGGGCCCCTCGTTGACCTTGAACCCGATGCGCTCCCAGTCGTACTCGGGTGTGGTCAGGCGCACCTGGGGTCCCGTGAGGGTCCACGGGTTCGCCATCCGGGAGAGGAAGACGCCCGTGTTGTGGTCGATCCCGGGCTCGTGCTGCGCCCAGGCGAGGTAGCGGCCGCCCCGGTGCGTGAAGGTGGTGGCGTCGAGCGAGAAGGTGTCCCAGGCGGTGGTGAGCTGCCCCCTCTCGGTCCAGGTCCCCTTGAAGGGGTCGGCGTTCCGGTTCTCCAGGACCCAGATGCGGATCTTCCACACGTCGTCGGCGGGCGCGGCGGCGAAGTAGATGTACCAGGCCCCGTCGATGTGGTGGATCTCGGGCGCCCAGATGTGCGCCGCCATGTCGCCGGTGGTGTGCCGGCGCCAGATGACGGACTCCTCGGCCGTCGCCAGACCGGCGAGGGTGCGGGAGCGGCGCAGGATGATCCGGTCGTACTCGGGCGAGGTGGCGGTGAAGTAGTAACGGCGGTCGGTGTGGCGGTGGATGTGCGGGTCGGCGCGGTGCCGGACCAGGGGGTTGGCGGGGGCGGCGACGGCGTGGGCGGGGGTCGCGACGGCGGGAACGGCGGCGACGGCGCCCAGCGCGAGGGCGCCCTTCAGCACTCCTCGACGGGTGGCCGGTATGTGATCGCGGCTCACGGAGCCCTCCTCAGGGAAGCGTTCGAGATATCGAACGTCGTGCGAGATCCTGTGCAGCGGAGACGGTAATCGCGAGCGGGCGTGCACACCAGCCCCTTGCGGCGCGGACGAAGGGTTTTCCGTTCGGCCACCCGAACACCGCGCCCGGTTTCGAACGGATTTCGTCCGGGGGCCTTGTCGGTGCGTCGGCCGGGAGGCTAGCGTCCGGCACCGTCAGGGCGTTGCGCCCTGCGGGGCTCTTTCCCTGCCCGCCCCTTTCCGAACTGGGGCAAGCCCCGGGCCCCGGCGCCCTTCGGGCGTGCCCTCGACCGCCGGACGGGCTCGATGGCGCCGCTCGCGATCGAGGACCGGGGACGGGCCCGAGCCCACCACCCGAAAGGACCCCCGCCCTTGCGTCCCCGCCTCCTGTTGCCCCTGCTGTCCCTGCTCGCCGGCCTGCTGGCCGTACCGGGGAGCGGCCTCGCCCACGCGGAGCCCGCGCCCGGCGACGACACCGCGGCCACCGCCCTGGCCGCCCGGGAACTCACCGTCCACCACCTCGACGACGTACGCGGAAACCTCACGCTGCCCACCGCGGGCTCCCACCGCACGGCCGTCCGCTGGGCCTCCGCCGAGCCCGCCGTCATCGGCTCCACCGGTCTCGTCCACCGGCCCGAGCACGGCAAGGGCGCCCGCACCGTGGAGCTCACCGCGACCGTCACCCGTGGCGAGGCCCGGGCGCGCCGCACGTTCACGGCCACCGTTCCCGCGCTGCCCAAGAAGCGGAAGTACACCGGGTACGCCTTCAGCTACTTCACCGGTGAGGGAACCTCCGACGGCGAGCAGGTCCGGATGGCGCTCAGCCGGGGCAACGACCCCCTGCACTGGCGGGAGCTGAACGGCGGCAGGCCGGTCCTCACGTCCACGCTCGGCACCAAGGGGCTGCGCGACCCGTTCGTCATCCGCTCCCCCGAGGGCGACAAGTTCTACCAGATAGCCACCGACCTGCGGATGCACGGCGGCAGCGGCGGCAGCTGGGACCAGGTGCAGCGCACCGGCAGCAGGTCCGTCATGGTGTGGGAGTCCACCGACCTGGTCCACTGGACCGACCAGCGCCTGGTGAAGGTCTCCCCCGACACGGCGGGCAACACCTGGGCGCCGGAGGCGTACTACGACGAGAAGCTCGGCTCGTACGTCGTCTTCTGGGCGTCCAAGGTGTACGCCGCCGACGACCCGGACCACACCGGCACCACGTACAACAAGATGCTGTACGCCACCACGCGCGACTTCCACACCTTCAGCGAGCCCAAGGTCTGGAACGACCCCGGCTACTCCGTCATCGACTCGACGGTGATCCGCCACGACGGCAGCTACTACCGCTTCACCAAGGACGAGCGGAACAACTCCTCGACCACCCCGTGCTCCAAGTTCATCACCGCCGAGAAGTCCGACGACCTGCGCTCCACGGCGTACGGCTTCGTCGCCGACTGCATCGGCAAGGGCGCGATCGCGCGCGGCGAGGGGCCGACGGTCTTCAAGTCCAACACCGAGGAGAAGTGGTACCTGTTCATCGACGAGTTCGGCGGCCGGGGCTACATCCCCTTCGAGACCACCGACCTCGACTCGGGCACCTGGACGGTCCCTGACACCTTCGAGTTGCCGGCCAGCCCCCGGCACGGCACGGTGCTGCCGGTGACGAAGGCGGAGTACGCGCGGCTGCTGGACGCGTACGCCCGCTGAGGCAACCACCGCACCGCGCGCGGAAGTTCTTTTGCGCGAAACATTGACGGCACATGGCTGCGGGCTTAGCTTCATCGCGTCGTACTTCGTACGTCATATATGAGACGCGATACACGAGATATGTGAGTGCCCATGGCTTTCGCTCCGAGCCCGATCCCCTCCCGCACGCAGTACGTGCTGGAGGGGATCAAACACGCCATCCTCACCGGCGGCCTCAGCCCCGGGCAGGCCCTGGTCGAGACCGAACTGGCCGCCCAGTTCGGGGTGTCCAAGACCCCGGTGCGCGAGGCGCTCAAGACCCTGGCCGGCACCGGGCTCGTCGTGATGAACCAGTACAAGGGCGTCACCGTACGGACCGTCGACGCGGCCATGGCGCGTGAGGTGTACGACGTACGGCTGCTGCTCGAACCGGAGGCGCTGCGCCGCACCATCGCCTCGCGGGCCTCCCTGGAAGCGGCCCGCGAGGCGCTCGTCAGGGCCGCGGAGGCCACCGACCGGGCCGAACGCTCGCTGGCCAACCGGGAGTTCCACCGCGCGCTCTACCTGCCGTGCGGAAACCCGCTGCTCGCCAGGGTGCTGGACGAGGTGCGCGACCAGGCGGCCCTCGTCTCGACCGTCGCCTGGGCCGCCGTCCCGTCCTGGGAGCGGGAGGCCCGTGAGCACCTGGAGATCCTGCGGCTCGCGCTCGACGGCGACGCCCAGGGCGCCGCCCGCGCCCTGCACACCCACATCGCCGACTTCGTCCAGCGCGCGTTCCCGGAGGGGGATCCCGTATGACCAGCGCAGACTTCTCCGCCCTGCGGAGCGCCCTCGCCGACGTGGTGGCGATCCCGGTGACCCCGTTCGCCGCCGACGGCTCCCTGGACACCGCCGCTCACCGCGCGCTGCTCGGCCG
The DNA here is from genome assembly GCF_053591455.1 of Streptomyces sp. NPDC003016. NCBI lineage: Bacteria > Bacillati > Actinomycetota > Actinomycetes > Kitasatosporales > Streptomycetaceae > Streptomyces > Streptomyces sp. NPDC003016. The sequence goes on along the minus strand of NZ_JBSFTV010000011.1, from coordinate 87,161 downwards.
GCTGCTGGACGGGGGCGTACGGACCCTGACGCCGAACGGGAACACGGGCGAGTTCTACGCGCTGACCCCGCCGGAGCGCCGCGCCGTCACCGAGCTGACCATCGAGGAGGCGGGCGGCCGGGCCGCGGTCCTCGTCGGCGTCGGACACGACGTGCCGACCGCCGTCGCCGCCGCCGAGCACGCCCGGGACGCGGGCGCCGAGATGCTGATGGTGCACCAGCCCGTCCATCCGTACGTCTCGCACGACGGCTGGACCGACTACCACCGCGCCATCGCCGACGCCGTCCCCGGGCTCGGGATCGTCCCGTACGTGCGCGATCCGCAGTTGAGCGCGGAGAGCCTCGCCGCGCTGGGCGAAGCCTGTCCCAACGTCATCGGCGTGAAGTACGCCGTGCCGGACACGGCGCGCTTCGCCGCCTTCGCGCGGGACGCGGGCCTGGACCGTTTCGTCTGGGTCGCCGGACTCGCCGAGCTGTACGCCGTTCCCTACTTCGCGGTCGGCGCCACCGGGTTCACCTCGGGTCTGGTCAACGTCGCCCCGTCCGTGTCGCTGGGCCTGCTCGACGCGCTGCGCGCGGGCGACTACCCGGCCGCGATGAAGACCTGGGAGCAGATCCGCCCCTTCGAGGAGCTGCGGGCGGCCCGGCAGTCCGCCGACAACGTCACCGTGGTGAAGGAGGCCCTGGCCTCCCTCGGCCTGTGCCGGCGCGACGTGCGCGCACCCAGCCGGGTCCTGCCCGAGGACCGGCGCGCCGAGGTCGCGGAGCTCGTGGCGGGATGGTCCATATGAGCGCCCGGCCGCCGGAGGAGCTGCGCAGCCATCAGTGGTACGGGACGGACGGGCTCCGCTCGTTCAGTCACCGCGCCCGCACCCGCCAGCTCGGCTACCTCCCCGAGGAGCACCTGGGCAAGCCGGTCATCGCGGTCCTCAACACCTGGTCCGACATCAACCCGTGCCACGTCCACCTCCGGGACCGGGCGCAGGCGGTGAAGCGCGGGGTGTGGCAGGCGGGGGGCTTCCCGCTGGAATTCCCGGTCTCCACGCTCTCCGAGACCTTCCAGAAGCCGACCCCGATGCTCTACCGGAACATGCTCGCGATGGAGACGGAGGAGCTGCTGCGCTCCTATCCCGTCGACGGCGCGGTACTGCTCGGCGGCTGCGACAAGTCGACGCCCGCGCTGCTGATGGGCGCCGCGTCCGTCGACCTGCCGGCCGTCTTCGTCCCGGCCGGGCCCATGCTGCCGGGCCACTGGCGCAACGAGGTGCTCGGCTCCGGCACCGACATGTGGAAGTACTGGGACGACAAGCGGGCCGGGCTGATCGGCGACGCCGAGATGGCCGAGCTGGAGAACGGGCTCGCCCGCTCCCCCGGCACCTGCATGACGATGGGCACGGCCTCGACGCTGACCGCCGCGGCCGAGGCGCTGGGCGTCACCCTGCCCGGCGCGTCGTCCGTACCGGCCGTGGACTCCGGGCACGACCGGATGGCGGCGGCCTCGGGCCGCCGGATCGTCGAGCTCGTGCACCGCGACCTGAAGCTGTCGCGGATCCTGACCCGCGACGCGTACGAGGACGCGGTCGCGACCGTGCTGGCGCTGGGCGGTTCGACGAACGCCGTCATCCATCTGATCGCGATGGCGGGGCGCTCCCAAGTACCGCTCACGCTCGACGACTTCGACCGGATCGCGCGGACCGTGCCGGTGCTCGCGAACCTGCGGCCGGGCGGCCAGTACCTGATGGAGGACTTCCACTTCGCGGGCGGGCTTCCGGCGTTCCTGGCGCAGCTCACGGACGTGCTCCACCTGGACCGGCCGACCGTGGCGCACGACTCGCTGCGCGAGCAGCTGGCGGGCGCACGGGTGCACAACCCCGAGGTGATCAGGCCGCGTTCGAAGCCGCTCGCGGACGAGGGCGGGGTCGCGGTACTGCGCGGCAACCTGTGCCCGGACGGCGCGGTCATCAAGCACATCGCCGCCGAACCGCACCTGCTCCGCCACACCGGCCCCGCCGTCGTCTTCGACGACTACAGGGCCATGCAGCGCACCATCAACGACCCGTCGCTCGGCATCACCGCGGACACCGTGCTCGTGCTGCGCAACGCCGGCCCCAAGGGCGGCCCCGGGATGCCCGAGTACGGGATGCTGCCGATCCCCGACCACCTGCTCAAGGAGGGGGTCCGGGACATGGTGCGGATCTCCGACGCCCGGATGAGCGGCACGAGTTACGGCACCTGTGTGCTGCACATCGCCCCGGAGTCGTACGTGGGCGGGCCGCTCGCGCTCGTACGGACCGGAGACCCGATCACCCTCGACGTCGCGGCCCGGTCGCTGCGGCTCGACGTGACGGACGAGGAGCTGGAGCGGCGCAGGGCCGAGTGGAGCCCGCCGCCCGCGAAGTACGAGCGCGGCTACGGGGCGCTGTACAGCGAGCAGATCACCCAGGCCGACACCGGCTGCGACTTCGCCTTCCTCTCCCGGCCGGGGGAAGTCCCCGATCCGTACGCGGGCTGAGTCCGCCCGTCCGGTCCGCACCGCCCTGCACCGCACCGCACCGCCCTTTCCTGTCCTGCTCAGCGCCGGCCGGTATGTCGAACGGCATCCGGAAAGCGCTTCACCACCCGCACTTATGACTTGAGAACGGAGAAGCAGTCATGGCCTCAGCCTCAGCCGTGGCCGACAAGCCCAGGGCGCCGGGGCGCCGCGTGGGAGCACCACCCCGCCGGCTCCCGTATCTGCTCATCGCGCCCGCCGGGCTGCTGATGCTGGGCTTCATCGCCTATCCGGTCATCAGCGTCTTCTACTACAGCCTGCAGAACTACAACGTCACCAAGCCGTGGCGCAACGGCTTCGCGGGCCTCGACAACTTCACCCGGATCTTCACCGACGATCCGCAGTTCTGGACCACCCTCGGCTTCAGCGCCCGCTGGGTCGTCGTCCAGGTGAGCCTTCAGCTCGCCCTCGGGCTCGTCCTCGCCCTGCTCGTCAACCAGACCTTCGTCGGACGCGGCATCGCCCGCGCGATGGTCTTCTCGCCCTGGGCCGTGTCGGGCGTGCTGACCACCACCATCTGGATGCTGCTCTACAACCCGTCCACCGGCGTCAGCCGCTACCTGGCGGACGCGGGCATCGGCTCGTACGGCACCTCGGTGCTCTCCGACACCGGCACCGTCTTCTGGGCCGCCGTCCTCGCCGAACTCTGGCGCGGTGTCCCCTTCTTCGCGATCCTCATCCTCGCCGACCTCCAGTCCGTACCGAAGGAGCTGTACGAGGCGGCCTCCGTCGACGGCGCCGGCCGGATGCGGCAGTTCTTCCACATCACGCTGCCACACCTCAGGGACGCGATCGTGCTGGCCACGCTGCTCCGCGGGGTGTGGGAGTTCAACAACGTCGACCTGCTCTACACCCTCACCGGCGGCGGACCGGCCGGCGTCACCACCACGCTCCCGCTGTACGTCGCCAACACCGGCATCGAGGGCCACGACTTCGGCTACGCCTCCGCGCTGACCACGGTCGCCTTCGTGATCCTCCTCTTCTGCTCGATCCTCTATCTGCGCCTGAGCAAGTTCGGAGGCGACACCAAGTGACCGCAGCACTCGCGGAGAAGGACCCCCGCTCCCCCGCGGCCCCGGACTCCGCCACCGACGCGCCCGCGCCGCCGGGCCGCGGCGCGCGCCGCAGGAACCGGCGCGAGCGCGCCTTCGACGACGTACCGCGCTGGCAGATCTACCTGCCGCTCGCCCTCTACCTCCTCTTCACACTCGTCCCGTTCTACTGGATGCTGCTGTTCGCGCTGCGGCCCGCCGGCTCCACCTCGCTGGTGCCGTGGCCGGTCACGTTCGAGCACTTCGAGAAGGTCTGGACCGAGCGCAGCTTCGGGATGTTCTTCCAGAACAGCATGATCGTCGGGGTGGCCACCCTGGTCATGACGACGGGGATCGCGCTGGCCGGCGGCTACGCCCTGGCCCGGTTCGAGTTCCGGATCAAGAGCGGCTTCATGCTGGCGCTGCTGTGCTCGCAGTTCATCCCGGGCGCGCTGATGCTCGTACCGCTCTTCGAGATCTTCAAGAACCTCCAGATGATCAACTCCCTGGGGAGCGTGATCATCGCGGAGACGGTCTTCCAGCTGCCGCTGTCGATCATCCTGATCAGCGGATTCATCAAGAACGTGCCGGTCACGCTGGAGGAGGCCGCCTGGGTGGACGGCTGTTCGCGCTTCCGGGCCTTCTGCGCGGTGGTGCTGCCGCTGCTGCGGCCCGGCCTGATCGCCGTCGGCTCCTTCGCCTTCGTCCACAGCTGGAACCACTTCCTGTTCGCCCTGATGTTCCTGAGCGAGCAGGACAAGCAGACCATTCCGGTCGGCCTCAACACCCTGATAGGAGCGGACAGCGTGGATCTCGGAGCCCTGGCCGCGGGCGGTGTCATCGCCGCGGTGCCGGTCGTGATCGTCTTCGCCTTCATCCAGAAGTGGCTGATCACCGGCTTCAGCGCAGGGGCGGTGAAGGGATGAGCGCCCTGCCTGCGCCCCTGCCCCTCCCCCTGCCCGTCGTACTCGCCGGCGCACGCGGTCACGGCCGCTGGCACCTGCACAACATCCGCCGCCTCGAAGCGCTGGGCCTGGTCCGGCTCGCCGGGATCTGCGAGCTGAGGCCGCTGGACGCCGAAGAGCTGGACGGCTTCGGTACGCCCGAGCAGTCCGCCGACTTCGGCGGGCTGCTGGACTCCACCGGCGCCCGGCTCGCCGTCGTCTGCACGCCCATCCAGACCCACACCGATCTGGCGCTGGCGGCGGCCTCGCGCGGCGTGCACCTGCTGCTGGAGAAGCCGCCCGCGCCGTCGTACGCGGAGTTCGAGCGCATGGCGCACGGGGTGCGGGCGGCCGGCACCCGCTGCCAGATCGGCTTCCAGTCCCTGGGCTCGCACGCCCTGCCCGCGATCCGGTCGCTGATCGACCAGGGCGCGATCGGCGAACTGCTGGGCGTCGGCGCCGCCGGGGCGTGGGTGCGGGACACCGCGTACTTCACCCGGGCCCCGTGGTCGGGGCGCCGCCGGCTGGGCGAGGTCGACGTGGTGGACGGCGCGCTGACCAATCCGCTGGCGCACGCCGTCGCCACCGCCCTGGCGGTGGCCGGGAGTGCGCGGTCCGAGGACGTGGCGGGCATCGAGTCCGAGCTGCTGCGGGCCAACGACATCGAGTCGGACGACACCTCCTGCGTGCGGATCACGACGGCGCGCGGGATCCCGGTCACGGTGGCCGCGACGCTCTGCGCCGAGGAACCGGACGAGCCGTACGTCGTCGCCCACGGCGAACTGGGCCGGATCACCTTCTGGTACAAGGAGGACCGCGTGCTGGTGCAGCGCGCCGGGCGCGGCCCCGAGGAGTCCGTGTACGGCAGGACCGACCTGCTGGAGAACCTGGTCCGTCATCTGGCGGAGGGCACGCCGCTCCTCGTACCGCCGGAGCTGACCGGCGCCTTCATGCGGGTCGTCGAAGCGATACGGCTCGCTCCCGATCCCCTCGCGCTGCCCGCGTCCGCCTGGCGGACCGCGCCCGGCGAGCGGGCGCCGCGCCGGATCGTCACCGGTGTGGACCGCGTGGTCGCCGCGAGCGCCGAGACCCTGACCCTCTTCTCCGAGCTGGGCGCGCCCTGGGCACGCTCCACCGAAGCGAGCACACCATGAACTCGACCCTCGCACTGCGCTGTTCGGGGCGTCCCGTCGGCCGCTACACCTACCGGCCCGCGCTCGCGACCCGGCTCGCGCCCCGTCCGTACCTGCACCCCCTGTCGACACTGGGCGGCCTGCCCGTCACCGAGGAGATGCCCGACGACCACGTCCACCACCTGGGAGTGGGGCTCGCCGTGCCGGACGTGGCGGGGCACAACTTCTGGGGCGGGAGCACCTACGTACGCGACCGGGGCCCGACGGAGCTCGACAACCACGGCGTGCAGCTCCACCAGGGGTGGCGGCGACGCGACCCGGACGGCTCCGGCTTCGTGGAGGAGCTGAGCTGGCGTGCCGGTGCGGACGCCGCGGACCGTACGGGCGAGCTGCTGCGCGAGCACCGCACCGTGGCCGCCACCGCGCTGGACGACACCGCCTGGGCGCTGGACCTCACCTTCTCCCTCACCAACACCTCGGGCGGCGACCTGTCCATCGGCAGCCCGGCCACCAACGGCCGGGCGGGCGCGGGGTACGGCGGTTTCTTCTGGCGCGCTCCCCGGCAGGCCGCGGCGCCGACCGCCTTCACCGAGGCCGGGGAGGGCGAGGACGCCGTGCACGGGCGGGCCGCCGACTGGCTGGGCCTGGCGGGCGACGGCTGGACGCTGGTCTTCGCGGGGGCGACGGCGGACACCCGTCGCGACCCGTGGTTCGTACGGACGGCCGAGTATCCGGGCGTCGGGTCGGCGCTCGCCTGGTCGGACCGGCTGCCCGTGCCCGACGGGGGGACGCTCGTGCGCCGCGTGGTCACGGTCGTGGCCGACGGCCGGCTGGACCGGGACGCCGCGGCGGCCTACGCCGGCAAGGCGGTGGGCGCGTGAGCCGGCCGTGGACCGCCGACCGGGGCGACGGCACGTACCGCAATCCGGTACTCGCCGGGGACTGGTCCGACCCGGACGTGGTGCGGGTCGGCGACGACTACTACCTCACCGTCTCCAGCTTCGGCCGGGTGCCGGGGCTGCCGCTGCTGCACTCGCGCGACCTCGTCAACTGGACGCTGACCGGGCACGCGCTGGAGCCGCCGGTGGAAGGGGAGGGGGAGTCCGCCGGGCCGCGGCACGACGGCGGGGTGTGGGCGCCGTCCATCCGGCACAGCGGCGGCCGGTTCTGGATCTTCTGGGGCGATCCGGACGTGGGCATCCACCAGATCAACGCGGAGGACATCCGCGGGCCGTGGACCGAGCCGCACCTGGTGAAGGCGGGCAAGGGCCTGATCGACCCGTGCCCGCTGTGGGACGAGGAGAGCGGCCGGGCCTATCTCGTGCACGCCTGGGCCAAGTCGCGGTCGGGGGTGAAGAACCGGCTGACCGGACACCGGATGAGCCTGGACGGGCGCACCTTGCTCGACGAGGGCGAGGTGATCGTCGACGCGGACCTGATCCCCGGCTGGTTCACCCTCGAAGGGCCGAAGCTCTACCGCCACGACGGCTGGTTCTGGATCTTCGCGCCGGCCGGCGGCGTGGAGACCGGCTGGCAGGGGGCGCTGCGGTCGCGGGAGTTCTTCGGCCCGTACGAGGAGCGGGTCGTCCTGGAGCAGGGCCGCACCGAGGTCAACGGCCCCCACCAGGGCGGCTGGGTGCGCACCGGGGCCGGTGAGGACTGGTTCCTGCACTTCCAGTCGCGCGGGGCGTACGGGCGGGTGGTGCACCTCCAGCCGATGCGCTGGGACGACGCGGGGTGGCCGGTGATCGGGGACGCGGGCGAGCCCGTGTCCGTACACCCGAAGCCGGACCTGCCGCCGCAGCCGGTCGCGGCTCCGGCCACCGACGACAGCTTCCCCGGCGGGCGCTACGGGCGGCAGTGGCAGTGGACGGCCGCCCCGCGGGCGGGGTGGACGGTGCCGCACTCCGGGGACGGGCTGCTGGCCACCTGCCTGCGGACGGCCGACGCGCACGACCTGCGGCGGCTGCCGAACGTGCTGGTGCAGCGGCTGCCCGCGCCCGAGTTCACCGCGACGGTCGAACTGACCCTCAACAGCACGGAGCCGGGGGCCAGGGCGGGGTTCGCCGTGCTGGGTGACGCGTTCTCGTGGATCGGTCTGGAGCGGGGCGCCGACGGCGGCGTACAGCTGGTGCACCGGTACGCCGAGACGGTCGCCGAACGCGAACGGGACGCGGAGTACGCCCGCCCGGCGCCCGGGGGGCGGGCGCGGCTGCGGATCGAGGTCTCGGCCGGGGCGCGCTGCCGGTTCGCCGCCGACACCGGGGACGGATTCCTCCCCTCCGGCCAGGTCTTCGCGGCCGTGCCGTGGCGCTGGGTCGGAGCGCAGCTCGCCCTGTTCGCCGCCGCGCCGGCCGGGACGGGCCCCGCCGGTACCGCTCTCTTCGGCACCTTCCGTATCAACGCCTGAACACGGCCTGGTCAAGGCCCGATCACCGCACGACATCTCCGAGGAGCCGCAATGACGCACACCGAGAGAGAAGAGCAGTCCATGAGAGTTACTTCCGGCCGCCGCCCCCGGGGGCGGGCCACTGCCGCGGTCGCACTGACGGCGGTACTCGCGCTGACCGCGACGGCCTGCGGGGACGACGGCAGCAGCGCGGGCGGCAACGAGGGCTCGGGCAAGGGCGAGATCACCTTCTGGGACAACAACGGCGGTCCGCGTACCGCCGTCTGGAAGGAGATCATCAAGGACTTCGAAGCGGCGAACAAGGACATCAAGGTCAAGTACGTCCCGATCCCGATCACCGACGTGCAGTCGAAGTACGACACCGCGATAGCGGGCGGCGGTCTGCCCGACGTCGGCGGCGTCGGCACCGCCTACCTCTCCAACATCGTCGCGCAGGAGGCGCTGGAGCCCGTCGGGGACCGGATCAAGGGCTCCTCGCTGGACGGCAGGCTGGTGGAGTCGATGGTCGAGGGGGTACGGACGGCCGGCGGGCGCGGGGACGAGATGTACACCGTGCCGACGTCAGCGAACAACGGCACCCTCTGGTACCGGACCGATCTGTTCGAGAAGGCGGGGCTGGAGGCGCCGACGACGTGGGACGCGTTCTACACGGCGGCCGAGAAGCTGACCGACGCCGACAAGAACGCCTTCGGGTACACGATCCGCGGCGGCGCCGGTTCCGTCGCCCAGGCGCTGGACGCGATCTACGGGCAGTCCGGCATCACCGAGTTCTGGAAGGGCGAGAAGACCACCGTCAACGCCCCGGAGAACGTCGCGGCGCTGGAGAAGTACGTCGGGCTGTACAAGCGGACGACGCCCGAGGCCGACGTCAACAACGACTTCGCCAAGATGGTCGCCCAGTGGGACTCCGGCACCATCGGGATGCTCAGCCACAACCTCGGCTCCTACCAGGATCACGTGAAGGCGCTGGGCGAGGAGAAGTTCGCCGGCATCCCGAACCCGACGGGCCCCGGCGGTGTGCGGGTCCAGGTGTCCAACCCCGTGGACGGGCTCGGCCTGTTCAAGGCGAGCAAGAACAAGGCCGCGGCGTGGAAGTTCATCGAGTTCGCCGCGTCTCATGAGTCGAACAGCAAGTGGAACGAGGCGGCGGGCGCGATCCCGGCGCACACCGAGGCCGCGAAGGACGAGTGGATCAACAGGTCCGAGCCGACGAAGCTCGGCGCGCGGTCCCTCACCGACGGCTCCACCAAGATCGTGCAGTTGCCGTACTACCTGTCCGACTGGAACTCGATCACCAAGGCCGACAACGAGCCCGAGTTCCAGAAGGTCCTGCTCGGCAAGACCACGCCCAAGGCGTTCCTGGACAAGCTCGCCGGTGAGCTGAACGAGGCGCAGGCCGAGTGGGAGCAGCAGAACAAGTGACCCCGCACACCCACCGCGCGCGCACGGTCTTCATCGCCGGAGACTCCACCGCCGCCGGCAAGCACATGACGGCCGCGCCCGAGGCCGGCTGGGGCATGGCGCTCCCCTTCTTCCTGCACGAGCACCTGAGCGTCGCCAACCACGCGGTCAACGGCCGCAGTTCGAAGAGTTTCCTCGACGAGGGGCGGCTCGCCCCCGTCCTGGAGGCGGTCCGCCCCGGCGACCTCCTGCTCGTCCAGTTCGGCCACAACGACCAGAAGCACGACGACCCCGTCCGTCTCACCGAGCCGTGGACGAGCTACCAGCAGTACCTGCTCCAGTACGTCACCGGGGCGCGGGCCCGCGGCGCGCATCCCGTGCTGCTGACCTCCGTGGAGCGGCGGCGGTTCGACGCCGCCGGTACGGCGCTGGCCACGCACGGCGCGTACCCGGAGGCGATGCGGGCGCTCGCGGCCGCGCACGAGGTGCCGCTGCTGGACATCGCGGCGCTCTCGCTCGCGCTGTGGCAGAAGCTCGGCCCCGAGGCCAGCAGGGAGCACTTCCACTGGCTGGAGCCGGGCGAATCCCCCAACTATCCGGACGGTGTCGCCGACGACACCCACTTCCACCCGCGCGGCGCCGTCGAGGTGGCCCGGCTGACGGCGCGCGCGCTGGCGGCGGAGGGCGTGCTGGCGCCGGACGAGCTGCGCCACCTGGACACGGACCTGCCCGACACCTGGCTGACCTGGCACGAGGAGCCGTAATGCGCAGAACACAGAACAGAACACAGAACAGAGCACAGAGCAGAGCCCAGACACGCCGTGCACGTCTCGTCTCCCTGGTCGCCGCGGTGGTGACACCGGGCCTGCTCGTCGCCGTGCCCGGCGCGAGCGCCCACGCCGCGCCGGTTTCAGCGGCTTCACCGGTGCGTGACGTCCCCGTTCTCCCCGCGCACGACGGCTGGGCGTCGGCCGACGGCGGCACCACCGGAGGCGCCGGGGCCGACGGAGCGCACACCTACACCGTCACCACCTGGGAGGGGCTCAAGCGCGCACTGAAGGACGGCGGCGACGCCCCGAAGGTGATCAGGGTCAGCGGCACGCTCGACGGCATGGGCGGCCGGAGCTGCGAGGACTTCGCCACCGGCGGCTACTCCCTGGACGCCTACCTGGCGGCGTACGACCCGAAGACCTGGGGCACCGCGCCGCCCGCCGGCCCGCAGGAGGAGGCCCGCGCCGCTTCCGCCGCCGCGCAGGCCCAGCAGGTCAAGGCGTACGTCCCGGCGAACACGACGATCGTCGGCGTGGGCCGCGGCGCACGGCTGCTCGGCGGGTCCCTCCAGGTCAAGGACACCGACAACGTCGTGGTCCGGGGCCTCACCTTCGAGGACGCCTTCGACTGCTTCCCGCAGTGGGACCCCACGGACGGCGACGCGGGCGCGTGGAACTCCGAGTACGACAACCTCGTCGTGCACGGCTCGACGCACATCTGGATCGACCACAACACGTTCACCGACGGCCGCCGCCCGGACAGTGAACAGCCCCTCCACTACGGCCAGTTGTTCCAGCAGCACGACGGCGAGCTGGATGTCGTCAGGGGCGCCGACCTGGTCACCGTCTCCTGGAACGTCTTCGCCGACCACGACAAGACCCTGATGATCGGCAACAGCGACAGCGCGGGCGCCACCGACCGGGGCAGGCTGCGGGTCACCCTCCACCACAACCTCTTCCGGAACATCGTCGAGCGCGCGCCGCGCGTGCGGTTCGGGAAGGTCGACGCGTACAACAACCACTTCGTGGTGGCGGCGAAGGGGTACGCGTACTCCTTCGGCATCGGCCTCGAGTCCCAGCTGTACGCGGAGAAGAACACCTTCGCGCTGCCGGCGGGGGTGAGCGCGGCGAAGATCCTGAAGAAGTGGAAGGACGCCCCGGTCACGGCCGAGGGCAACCACGTCAACGGCGCACCGGCCGACCTCGTGGCCGCCCACAACGCCGCGAACCCCGGCAACCCGCTCCGCGAGGGCGCGGGCTGGACCCCGGCCCTGCGCACCCGGGTCGACCCGCCGCAGGCCGTCCCGGCCCTGGTCACGCGCCGGGCGGGCGCGCCCCGCACCCACTGATCCGCACCCCAGTCTGTCAGGAGCCGCAATGACGCACCCTCACAGCAAGCGATCCAGAACCCGGGTCCTCGGCCTGCTCGTGGCGCTGGCCGCGGCCGTGGCCGGACTCCCCGCGACGGCGACAGCGGCGGCGGCGGCGACGGCACCACCTGCTGCCGCAACCGGTCCGGCACCGTCCTCCCACCGCGCCTGGTCCGACACCCCGCACGGCTTCGCGTCGCTCGACGGAGGCACCACCGGCGGGCGGGGCGGCAAGGTCGTCACCGTCAGGAACCAGGCCGATCTGGCCAAGTACGCCGGCGCCGAGGAGCCCTACATCATCCGGGTGGCGGGCACGATCGCCGTCGAACCGTTCGGCTCGGACATCGACGTCGCCTCCGACAAGACCATCGTCGGCGTCGGGAACACCGCCGAACTCGTCCACGGCGAGCTGCACCTGGACCCCGGCACGCACAACGTCATCATCCGCAACCTCACCATCAGGGACTCCTACGTCGAGGGCGACTGGGACGGCAAGACGACGGACTTCGACGCCATCCAGATGGACTCCGTCCACCACGTCTGGATCGACCACAACCGCTTCACGCACATGGGCGACGGACTGCTCGACGTACGCAAGGACAGCGAGTACATCACCGTCTCGTACAACCGCTTCGACCACCACAACAAGGCGTTCGGGATCGGCTGGACACCCCACGTCAAGACGCAGATCACCATCGACCACAACTGGTTCAGCGGCACCAAGCAGCGCAACCCGTCCGCCGACAACTGCGCCTACGCCCACCTCTACAACAACTACCTGTCCGCGCAGGTGGCGGACGGCGACCCGGTCTTCTCGTACGGGAACTGGGCGCGCGGCAGGACGAAGATGGTCATCGAGAACAGCTACTACGAGGACGTCCAGCACCCCTACCAGGCCGACGCCACGGCGGAACTGGTCCAGCGCGGGTCCGTCACCGAGAACACCACCGGCCGGCACGACGCCTGGGGCACGGCCTTCGAGCCGCGCGACTTCTACCCGTACCGGCTGGACCCGGCGGCCGCCGTCCCGGCGCTGGTGACGGAGTTCTCCGGGCCGCAGAAGTCCATCGGCACGGACACCGTGCTGCGTCTGAAGGCGGACGGCAGCGGCGACTACCCGACCCTTCAGGCCGCCGTCGACGCGGTCCCGGCCCGCAACGACGGCCGGGTCACCCTGTCCCTGGCTCCCGGTACGTACCGGGAGAAGGTGCGCGTCGGCAAGGAGCAGCACCGCGTCACCTTCGCCGGCACCGGCAGGCACCGCGACGACACGCTGATCGTCTTCGACACACCCTCGGGCGAGGCGAAGCCGGGCGGCGGGACCGTCGGGTCCTGGGGCAGCGCCACCGTCGTCGTCGAGGGCGACGACTTCACCGCGCGCAACCTGACCTTCTCCAACGACTTCGACGAGGCGGCCGTCGAGATCAACGGCGAACAGGCACTCGCCGTGAAGACCACCGGGGACCGGCTGCTCTTCGAGAACACCGGCTTCCTCGGCAACCAGGACACGCTGATGACCGACACCCCGGTCCTCACCGAGACCGCGCGCGTCTACATCAGGGACGCGTACATCGAGGGCGATGTCGACTTCATCTACGGGCGGGCGACGACCGTCGTCGAGCGGTCCGTCATCAAGGCGCTGAGCCGCGGCTCCGCCACCAACAACGGTTACATCACCGCGGCCAGCACCTGGAAGGGCAACCCGTACGGCTTCCTGATCACCCGCAGCAGGATCGTCAGCGACGCACCGGAGCAGTCCTTCCACCTGGGCCGGCCGTGGCACCCCAGCGGGAATCCCGACGCCGTCGGCCAGGTGCTGATCCGCGAGACGGTGCTGCCCGCTGCGGTCAAGTCGGCGCCGTGGACCGACATGGGCGGGTTCCCGTGGCAGGAGGCCCGGTTCAGCGAGTACCGCAACCACGGCCCCGGCGCGGCGGTCACCCCGCAGCGCCCGCAGATGCCCGCCGGTGAAGCGGCCCGCCACCAGGTCTCCGACTACCTGGCGGGCCAGGACGGCTGGGCGCCGCACCGCACCCGCGCGCGTACCGCCTGAGAGCGTCCGAAAACACCCGGGCCGGCTTCGCGGCGCTCGCCGTGAAGCCGGCCCGGGGCCGGTCTGCCGCTCCCGCCGTCAGACGCCGTCAGGCCAGGCGGATCATGTTCCAGGACAGCGGCTCCAGGGTGGTGCTCAACGTGCCGCCCCGGAGCGTCGTTCCCCGGGCCTCGCGCGGGGTGACGCGCTCGGGGTCGGCAAGGGTGTTGCGGGCTTCCGGGTCGGTGTCGGCCAGCACGCTGTGTTCGACGACCGAGGTCAGCGACAGTCCGTGCAGGGCCACTTCGAGCGGCAGCGGCTCGCCCTGGCTGCGGTTGACCGCGAAGACGGTGACGGTGCCGTCGTCGCCGCGTACCGCCGTGGCGTGCAGCAGGGGCACCTCGCCGTACTTCGGCGTCGCGTACGTGGGCGAGTCGATCCGTACGTCGAGCACACGGCCCCGCCCGTACCGGGACGCCTGCGCGAACGGGAAGAAGGTCGTCTGCTTCCAGGCCGGGCCGCCGGGCTCGGTCATGATCGGCGCGATGACGTTGACGAGCTGGGCGAGGCAGGCGACCGTCACCCGGTCGGCGTGGCGCAGCAGCGCGATCATCAGGGAGCCGAAGACGACGGCGTCGGTGACGGAGTAGTTGTCCTCCAGCAGCCGCGGCGCCTCGGGCCAGTCGAGCGGTTCGGCGTCGGCCTGCTCCTGGAAGCGCCTCATGTACCAGACGTTCCACTCGTCGAAGGAGAGGTTGATCCTCTTCGAGGACTTGAGGCGGGCGCCGACGTGGTCGCAGGTGGCGACGACGCTCTCGATGAAGGACTCCATGTCGACGGCGGAGGCGAGGAAGGAGTCCCGGTCGCCGTCCAGCTCCTCGTAGTAGGCGTGCAGCGAGATGTAGTCGACGAGGTCGTACGTCTCGGCCAGCACCGTCGCCTCCCAGGCGGCGAACGTCTCCATGGCCCGGCTGGAGCTGCCGCAGGCGACCAGTTCGACGTCCCGGTCCATCTGCCGCATCGCGCGCGCGGTCTCGGCGGCGAGCCGCCCGTACTCGGCCGCGGTCTTGTGGCCGGTCTGCCAGGGGCCGTCCATCTCGTTGCCGAGGCACCACAGCCGGATGCCGAAGGGGTCCTTGTCGCCGTGCGCGACGCGGCGCTCGGAGAGTGCGGTGCCGGCCGGGTGGTTGGCGTACTCCTGGAGCTCCAGCGCCTCGGCGACGCCGCGCGTGCCCAGGTTCACGGCCATCATCGGCTCGGCCTGCGGGCCGATTTTCTTCAGGAAGGCGATGTACTCGCTGAGGCCGAAGCGGTTCGTCTCGGTGGAGCGCCAGGCCAGGTCGAGGCGGCGCGGCCGCTCGTCGGCCGGGCCCACGGAGTCCTCCCACCGGTAGCCGGAGACGAAGTTGCCGCCGGGGTAGCGGACGGCGGTGACGCCGAGTTCGCGGACCAGGCCGAGCACGTCGGTACGCAGTCCGGCCTCGTCGGCGGTGGGGTGGCCGGGCTCGTAGATGCCGGTGTAGACGCAGCGGCCGAGGTGCTCGACGAACGAGCCGAACAGCCGGGGGTCGACGTCGCCGACGGCGAAGGCCGGGTCGAGGGTGAAGCGGGCGGCGGCGGGGTCCGCGGGGCGGGTCATGCGTGCGGTTCCTCTCATGGCGGTCGCGGGGGTCGTGGGGGTGCTACTGGCCGGCCAGGCCGGTGTGGGCGACGCCGCGCACGATCTGGCGCTGGAAGAGCGCGAAGACGATCAGCAGCGGGAGCCCCGCGATGACGACGGAGGCCATCATCTGGGCGTACCGGAGCCCGTAGCTCGACTGGACGTTGACGAGTCCGACGGGGAGGGTCATGCCGCCCGGGTCGGTGGTCACCAGGAACGGCCAGAGGAAGTTGTTCCAGGTGGAGATGAACGTGAAGATCGCGACGGCCGCGAGGACCGGCCGGGACAGCGGCATGACGATGGTCCAGAAGACCCGCCAGCGCCCGGCGCCGTCGACGAAGGCGGCCTCTTCCAGCTCGCGCGGCACGCCGTCGAAGAACTTCACCAGGATGAACACCATGGCGGGGACGGCGACCTGGGGCAGGATCACGCCCCAGTACGTGTCGACGAGGCCGAGCTGGACCATCTCGGCGAAGAGGGGGGCGATCAGCACCTGCGGCGGCACCATGATTCCGGCGAGCACCAGCGCGTAGAGCGCTTTGCGGCCCCGGAAGTCGGTGCGGGAGAAGCCGTAGGCCGCCATCGCGCACAGGACGACGGTCAGCACGGTCGTCGTCACCGAGATGCAGACGGAGTTGAACAGCCACCGGGTGAGATCGCCGGACTTCCACACCTGCCGGTAGGCGTCGAAGGTGACGGTCGAGCCGATCCACTCCAGCGGTGTCTTCGTCGTCTCGCCCTCCGGCTTGAGGGAGGTGGCGACGGCCCAGGCGAGCGGCAGCACCCACACCACCACCAGGGCGAGGGCGGCGAGCAGCATCGCGGCGCGGCCCGGGGTCCAGCGGGCCCGGCGGCCCGTGGTGTCGGCCGGGGCGTGGGCGCTCATCGGGCGTTCTCCTCGCGTGTACGCCGGGACAGCCGCAGCTGCACCAGGGAGACGATCAGGATCAGGGCGAAGAAGATGTACGAGACGGCGGACGCGTAACCGATCCGGTAACCGGTGAATCCGGCCTGGTAGACGTACTGGAGGATCGGCCGGGTCGAGTCGTCGGGGCCCCCGCCGGTCATGATGTAGACCTGGTCGAAGATCTTCAGGGAGGCGAGCACCTGGAGGACGACGACCACGCCCGTGGTGCGGCTCAGCAGGGGCAGGGTGATGTGGCGCAGCCGGTGCCACCCCCCGGCGCCGTCGAGTTCGGCGGCCTCGTAGAGGTGTTGCGGGATGGCCTGGAGCGCGGCGAGGTAGAGCAGGAAGTTGAAGCCGACGGTCCACCACACGGTGGTGAGGACGATGGAGAGCATCGCGTAGCGCTCGTCGGTGAGCCAGCCGATGCCCGGGTGCAGCCCGACGGCGGCGAGCGCCTGGTCGGCGAAGCCGAAGTCGGACGGGAAGATCACCCAGAGGAAGAGCAGGCCGACGACGCCGGAGGGCAGCAGGAACGGCGCGAACCAGCTGAGCCGCCACAGCCACTGGACGATCCGGAGGTGGTGGGAGAGCAGGGCGAGGACCAGTCCGGTGACGACCAGGGGCACGGTGGACAGGACCGTGAACCAGACGGTGTTCCAGAGAGAGGACCAGACGTTCGGGTCCTGGAGGGCTTCGGCGTAGTTGTCGAAGCCGACGAACTCGCCGCCCGTACCGGCGATGTTGTCGCTGCTCATGCTCATGCCGAGGCCGGAGAGCAGCGGCCACACCAGGAAGAGGCCGTAGAAGAGGAGGAAGGGCGCGACGAAGACCAGCCCGTGCTCGCTCCAGTGGCGGCGTACGGCCACGCGCCTGGCGGCGGGCCCCGTCGCGGAGGTCCGCACTCCGGCGGCCGGCGGCACGGTGGCCGGGTGGGTCACGCTCATGCCGCGCCTCCGAAGGGGTTGGGGGTCTCCAGCAGGGTGCGGAGCCTGGCCTTGGCCTCGGTCAGGGCGTTCTCGGGCGTACGCGATCCGGTGAGGACGCTGGAGAAGACGGCGCCGAGTTCGATCCACATCACGGAGGCCGAGCCGGCGAACCAGGCGGGCTCGTCGAGGGCCACGTCGTCCACCACCGACCGGTAGGCGGACTGCGGGGTGAGCTTCAGGTAGTCCGGCCTCTCCAGGGTCGGCAGGTAGGCGGGTACGTGGCCGCCCTTGGCCCACTCGACGGTGTTCTTGAGCATCCAGGCGACGAAGGCGTGCGCCGCCTCGTCGGTCTTTCCGCCGCGCCCCTTCTGGTGGGGCAGGACGAAGGCGTGGCAGTCGGCCTGGGCGGTGGGGCGGCCGAAGAGGTTCGGTACGCGGGTCATCGAGAAGGGCAGCTTGGTGGTGAGGAAGGAGCTGATCTCCCATTCGCCGTTGAGGTAGAAGCCGGTCTTCGCGTTGTTGAAGACGCCGATGGCGCCCGCGTAGTCGACCCGGCGGACGGCGAGTCCCTCCTCGACGAGCATGCGCATGTACTTCAGCGCGGTCAGCGCCTTGGCGTCGTCGACGGCGAGGGACTTCCCGTCGGGCGACAGCACGGCGCCGCCCAGCTGGGAGTAGAAGGTGGAGAAGAGCCGCCAGGGGCCGATGCAGTCGGAGCCGAGCGTCTCGGTGACCAGGGCCGGCTGCCCGGTGGCCTTCTTGACGGCGCGCAGCGCGGCGGTGAACTGTTCGGCCCCTTCGATGGGCCGGAGGGTCTTGTCGGCGGCGAGCAGTCCGGCCTTCTCGCAGACCTCGGTGTTGTAGAAGAGCACCATGGGGTGGGTGTCGAGCGGGATCGCGTACTGCTTGCCGTCGACGGCGCCGCGCCGCCAGATGCCTTCGGGGAAGTCGTCCGCGTGGACGCCGTGTTGGGCCAGCAGGTCGAGGTCGAAGGGGTCGAGCAGCTTGCCGGGTCCGAAGCCGGCGAGGCGGGCGAGGTGGAGCGCGGCGACTTCGGGGGCCCGGCCGCCCGCGCCCGCCATGCCGAGTTTGGTGTAGTAGGGGGCACCCCACTGGAGGGTGGCGGATTCCAGGGCGATGTCCGGGTGCCCGGCCCGGAAGGCGTCGAGCATCACCTGCATGTTGACGCCGTCGCCGCCGCCGAAGAGGTGCCAGTAACGGAGCCTGGTCTTTCCGTCGGCGACCGCCTGCGGTGCGGCGCATCCTGCCGCGCCGGCCGCGAGAGTGCCGGCTGCGGCCAGCCCGCCTATCCCGGCAAGCACATTCCTGCGGCTCAGGAAAGGTCGTGCCATCCCCACCCCTAGTGTTCGGTATTTCGAATGGTGCTCGCAGCTTCGAACGGGACCGTAGATTCAAACCCGCGCGCGCGTCAATGAATCGCACGGATTTCCTTCAAATCTCCGAACGTTGTTCGAAGTGACGAACGACCGACCGCGATGCCCGCGGTGAGCAGGGGGGGATCACAAACCGACGCCGTGGAACGGGCTGTGGGACAGAGAGTCCGGGAAAGACGCCGGCTGCGCCACGCCCGGCGGCGGCGGGCCCGGTGAGGGCGAAGGGGAACAGGGGCGCCGAGGGCCCGGGCCGGGGTGGAGTCCCCCCGCACCCGCGCCCGCGTCCGCCCCTGTCAGAAGAAGACCCCGCAGCGCAGCAGCACGTTCGCGTACGGCCGCGCCTCCCCGGTCCGTACGATCAGCCGGGCCCCCGCCGACAGCGCCTTGAGTTCGTCGTGCGGGACCAGGGTGAGATCCGGCAGACAGCCCTCCAGCAGCCGCGCCGCCGCCGGGTTCGCCTCCCGTACCTCGTGCGCGGCCGTCGCGCTCTCGATCACCAGCTCGGCCAGCAGCCCTTCCAGTACGTCGGCGAAGGACGGTATCCCGGCCCGGAAGGCCAGATCGACGACGCGCGGACCGGCCGGGACGGGCAGGCCGGCGTCGCAGACGAGGACCCCGTCGCCGTGGCCCAGCTCGGCCAGCGCTCCCGCCAGACGGCGGTTCAGAATGCCGGCCTTCTTCACAGCGCGCAGACCTCCTCGGCGGTCGGGAAGGACGCCTGCGCGCCTTCCCTGGTGACGGCGGCGGCGCCCACCCGTACCGCGAAGGCCGCGGCCTGGACGAGGTCCTCGCCCAGGCCGAGCCGCCAGGCCAGGGCCGCGGTGAACGCGTCGCCGGCTCCGGTGGTGTCGACGGCGACGACCCGGGGGCTCGGGACCCGTACGGCGGAAGCGTCCGTACCGCCCTCGGCGACCAGCGCGCCCTCCGCGCCCAGCGTGACGACCACCGACCGCGGGCCGAGCGCGAGCAGTGCCCGCGCCCAGTCCTCGGGGTCGTGCCCCGCCGCGTCACCGAGCACGAACCTGGCCTCGTGCTCGTTGACGACCAGCGGATCACAGGCGGCGAGCACGTCCGCGGGCAGCGGCGCGGGCGGCGACGGGTTCAGTACGAACCGGGCGCCGGCCGCCCGCGTACGCACCACCTCGGCCACGGTCTCCAGGGGAATCTCCAGCTGCGCCGAGACGACCCCGGCGCCGGCGAGGAGGTCCCCGGCGGCGCGGACGTCCTCGGGGGTCAGCCGGGCGTTGGCGCCGGGCGAGACGACGATGCTGTTGTCGCCCGAGGGGTCCACGGTGATCAGCGCGACACCGGTGGGCGCCCCGCCGACCAGGACACCGCCGGTGTGCACACCGGCCGCGCGCTGCGATTCCAGCAGCAGCCGCCCGTGGGCGTCGTCGCCGACCCGGGCGAGCAGCGCGGTTCTGGCACCGAGGCGGGCGGCGGCGACGGCCTGGTTGGCGCCCTTGCCGCCGGGGTGGACGGCCAGGTCGGAGCCGAGCACGGTCTCGCCGGGCGCGGGGCGGCGCTCGACACCGATCACCAGGTCGGCGTTGGCCGACCCCACGACCAGCAGGTCGTAGTCGTTCATGCTGTCCTGCTTTCGCTGTTCGCGGTCACGGTCGCGGTCGCGGTCGCGGTCGCGGTCGCGGTCGCGGTCGCGGTCGCGGTCGCGGTCGCGGTCGCGGTCGCGGTCGCGGTCGCGGTCGCGGTCGTCATAGCCGTAGCCGTAGCCGTAGCCGTGGCCGTGGCCGTCATGAGAAGTCGGCGACGTTCTTCTCCGTCACGACCTTGACCGGCACCTTGACCATGCTGCCGACCTTCTTGCCCTGCGCGGCCTTGACCGCGTTCTGGACGGCGATCTTCCCGAGTTCCCTGGGCTGCTGGGCCACCGACGCGTAGAGCGTGCCGGCCTCGACCGCCTTCAGACCGTCCGGGGTTCCGTCGAACCCGACGACGTCCACGGACTTGCCCGCCCTGCTGCCGAGCGCCTTGACCGCGCCGAGCGCCATCTCGTCGTTCTCGGCGAAGACGCCGGTGATCCCCGGGTTGGACTGGAGCAGGTTGGTCATGACGTCCAGCCCCTTGGTGCGGTCGAAGTCGGCCGGCTGGCTTGCGACGACCTTGATCCCCGGGTACGCCTCGAGCCCCTCGGCGAAGCCCTTGCCGCGCTCGCGGCTGGCGGAGGTGCCGGCCGTGCCCTGCAGTACGACGATCTCGCCCTCGCCGCCGAGCTTCCCGGCCAGCGCCTTCGCCGCGAGCCTGCCGCCCGCGACGTTGTCGGAGGCGACGAGCGTGGCGATGTCCGCCTTGTTGACGCCGCGGTCGGCGGCGACCACCGGGATGCCGGCCTTGTTCGCGGCCCGTACCGCAGGCCCGACCGCGTCCGAGTCCACCGGGTTGACGACGATCGACTTCACGCCCTCGCCGGTGAAGTTCTGGAGCTGGTTGGCCTGCTGGGAGGCGTCGTTCTGCGCGTCCGTCACCGTGAGGTCGATACCCGCGTCCTCGGCCTCCGCCTGCGCGCCTTCCTTCATCTGTACGAAGAAGGGGTTGTTGAGGGTGGAGAGCGACATGCTGACCTTGGTGGTCGTACCGGTGGAGCCGGAGTTGAGGAACGACACGGCGCCGACGACGGCCGCCACGCACACGGCGGCGACCGCGAGTTTCGCCGCGCCCTTGCGTCCGGACCCGGACGCACCGGCCCCGGACGAGGCCGCGGGGGCCGCCGATCCGCCGCCGGCCCGCCGCCGCAGCGTGTCCAGCAGGACCGCGAGCGCGATCACGACGCCGATGACGACCTGCTGCCAGAAGGCCGAGACCGACAGCAGGTTGAGGCCGTTGCGGAGCACCGCGAGTATGAGCGCGCCGATCAGCGTGCCGGACGCCTTGCCGACGCCGCCCGCCAGGCTGGCGCCGCCGATGACGACCGCGGCGATCGCGTCGAGTTCGTACCCCTGCGCGGCCTGCGGCTGCGCGGAGACCAGACGGGAGGCGAGGACGATGCCCGCGACGGCGGCGAAGAGGCCGGACAGGGCGTAGATGACGAGCTTCTGCCGCTTGACGCGCAGTCCGGAGAGCCGGGCCGCCTCCTCGTTGCCGCCGATCGCGTACATCGAGCGTCCGATGTACGTACGGCCGAGGACGAGCGCGGTCACGAGCCCCATCACGACCATCACGAGGACCGGCACCGGCAGCCACCCGCCGAGTGTGTCGCCCAGCACCGACACCGACTCGGGGAAGGCGATCGGGCTGCCCTGCGAGATGACCAGGGACAGGCCGCGGCCGATCGAGAGCATGGCCAGCGTGGCGATGAACGGCGGGAGTTTCCCGTACGAGACGAGGGCGCCGTTGACCAGGCCGCAGGCGATGCCCGTGGCGACGGCGAGGATCACCGCGATCCACACCGGGACGCCCTCGGACGTGGCCGTCCAGGCGAGCACGGTCGCCGAGAGCGCCGCCACCGACCCCACCGACAGGTCGATGCCCGCCGAGACGATGACGAAGGTGACGCCGAACGCGAGGATCGCGGTGACGGCGGCCTGCACCCCCACGTTGAGCAGGTTCTGGGTGGTGAGGAAGTCGCCGGAGAGCAGCGACATCGCCGCCACCAGGACCACCAGGGCGCTCAGCGCGCCGTTGTCGAGCAGGACGCGGCGGACCGTACTCGCGGCGCTCGCGCCCGTGTTGCTCTTGAGCGTGTCAGTGGCCACGGGAGCCCTCCACTTCGTTCTTCGCTGCGTTCGGGGTCGGGGCGGCGGTGACGGCGAGCGCCATCACCGCGTCCTGGGTCGCTTCGTGCGCCGGGAGTTCACCGGCGATCCGGCCCTGGGCCATGACCAGCACCCGGTCGCTCATGCCGAGGACCTCGGGCAGGTCGCTGGAGATCATCAGGACGGCGTGCCCGGAGGCGGTCAGTTCATTGATCAGCTGGTAGATCTCGACCTTGGCGCCGACGTCGATGCCACGGGTCGGCTCGTCGAGGATGAGCACCTTCGCGTCAGCGAGCAGCCACTTCCCGATGACGACCTTCTGCTGGTTGCCGCCGGAGAGGGTACGGACGTGCTGGCCGAGGCCCGCCATCCGTACGCCGAGCTGTCCGGCGATCCGGGCGGCGGCCGTACGCTGCCCCTTGAGGTCCACGAGGCCGGCGCGGGTGGCCGAACGCAGCGTGACCAGGCCGAGGTTCTCCTGCACGGAGGCGTCGAGCACCAGGCCCTGGCCCTTGCGGTCCTCGGGCACGAGCCCGATCCCGGCGCCCATGGCGGCGTTCACGTCGCCCTTGGCCAGCCGCTCGCCCCGCACCTCGACGGTCCCGGCGTCGTAGGGGTCGGCGCCGAAGACCGCGCGTACGACCTCGGTGCGTCCGGCGCCGACGAGCCCGGCGAGTCCGACGACCTCGCCGGCGCGCACGTCGAAGCCGACGTCGTGGAACACGCCGTCGCGGGTCAGCCCGCGCACGGAGAGCAGCGGCTCCCCCGTCTCCGGGCGTTCGCGCGGGTACTGCTGCTCGATGCTGCGCCCGACCATCAGCCGTACGAGCTCGCCCTCGGGCGTGGAGGCGGGCACCTGGTCGACGCTGCGGCCGTCGCGCAGGACGGTGACGCGGTCGCCGAGGGCCGCGATCTCCTCCAGGTGGTGCGTGATGAAGACGATGCCCACCCCGTCCTCGCGCAGCTGCCGCACGATCCGGAAGAGCTTGTCCACTTCCTCGCTGGTCAGTACGGCGGTCGGCTCGTCCATGATCAGGACGCGCGCGTCCAGGCTCAGCGCCTTCGCGATCTCCACCATCTGGAGCCGGGCGATGCCCAGTTCGCGCACCTTGGCCTTCGGCGAGACCCGCACGCCGACCCGCTTCAGCAGCTCCTGCGCGTCGGCCTCCATCCGCCTGCGGTCGATCATCGCGAAGCGCCGGGGCTGGCGGCCGAGGAAGATGTTCTCGGCGACGGTGAGCTCGGGCACCAGGTTGAACTCCTGGTGGATGGTGGCGATGCCCAGCCGCTCGGCGTCCTGCGCCCCGTGGATACGGACCTCTCGCCCGTCGACCAGGATCCGTCCGCTGTCGGGGCGGTAGGCGCCGGACAGCATCTTGATCAGCGTGCTCTTGCCCGCCCCGTTCTCGCCGAGCAGGACATGCACTTCGCCGCGCCGCAGGTCGAAGTCGACGGAGTCGAGCGCGACCACGCCGGGGAAGGTCTTGCGTATGCCTTCGATGCGCAGCAACTCGCCCGGGCCGCTCACAGGTTGCTCCTCTGGCTCTGGTACGGAGAATGCGAAGAAGGCCCCTCGCCGCAGGACCGGCGTACGACGAGCCGGGCGGGAAGCGTGACGGACTGCGGGGGCCGGCCCTCGATGAGGTCGACCAGGGCCCTTACGGCGGCCCGGCCCAGCTCGCCGGTCGGCTGGGCGATCGCCGTGATCGGCGGATCGGTGTGGACGAACCACGGGATGTCGTCGAAGGCGGCGAGCCCGATGTCCTGCGGGACCCGCAGGCCGCGCTCGCGGATCGCGTCCAGCGCGCCGAGCGCCATCAGGTTGTCGGCGGCGAAGACGACGTCGGGCGGCTCGGGCAGGGAGAGGAAGCGCGCGGTGGCGCGCCGTCCGCTGGCCGCCTGGAAGTCGCCCTGCCCGATGCAGGCGTCCGGCAGCGGCAGTCCGTGCTCGCGCAGCGCCTCGCGGAAGGCCTCGACGCGCTCGCTGCCGGTGGTGGTGGCCGCCGGTCCGGCGATGATCGCGAGTCTGCGGTGGCCGAGGCGGTGGAGGTGGCCGACGAGGTCGCGTACGGCGGGGCAGCCGTCGGCGCGCACGACGGGCACGTCCACACCCGGAATCCAGCGGTCGACGAAGACCATGGGGGTGCCGCCGCGCGCGGCGTCGAGTATCTGCGGGGAGCCGCCGTCGGTGGGCGACACGAGGAGCCCGTCGATCCGGCGGTCGAGGAGCGTACGGACGTGGTGGTCCTGCAACTCGGGCCGCTCGTCGGCGTTCCCGATGATGACGCTGTAGCCGAGCGCGCGCGCCGCCTCCTCGACGGAGCGGGCGAGCGCGGTGAAGTACGGGTTGAGCACGTCGCTGATGACGAGCCCCAGGGTGCGCGTCTGGTCGGTGCGCAGCGACCGGGCCACGGCGTTGGGCCGGTAGCCGAGCGCGTCGACGGCGGCGAGGACGCGGGTCCGCGCGTCGGGGCTGACGGACGGGTGGCTGTTGAGGACGCGCGAGACCGTGGCGACGGACACTCCCGCCTCGGCCGCGACATCTTTGATGCTCGCCACTGCCGGACCACCTCCTTGTGGTTGCGGTGGACCCCGGTTCCGGGGGCTGAGGCCGGGACCCGAGCCCATGGAATCGATTACACGCATGATTGGAAACGATTACACGCCTCGTGGGCAAGACCCTTCCACCACAGCGAGACCCGATCGTGACCACCCCACGCTCATATGAGCGCGTTCACCTTTCTGGTCGCCCGGCGTCCGTGTCGGCGGCGCCGTCTAGTGTTCAACGCATGGCGTTGACGGACGGGCATGACATCACCACCACCGGAAACCGGGGCGCGGCGGCGCACCGGGTCCCGGCCGACATGTTCCGGTTCACCACCGGTGACCGGGCACCGCTGTACTGCGCGGTCCTCCAGGCCTTCGGCGATGCGAACGAGCGGCTGGTGACGGCGCTCGGTCTGGACGACGTACGGGAGCGGCTGCGCGGCGTCGGCTGGTTCGACGCGCTGACCGACGACGACCTGACCCAGGCCCTGAAGCAGCTGCGGGAGTGGCAGTTGCTGGACGTGATCCAGAACCACGCGGAGAACTACCGCACCGCGCAGGAGTACGAGCGCCGCAATCTCCAGTACTCCCTGACCCGGCGCGGCGAGGCGGCGTTCGCCGGCGTGCAGCACGCCCTCACCGTCCTCGCGTCGACCGGCGCCCTCCAGACCGCCGTACTGGACGCGATCGCGGACCGGCTGGCGGAGCTGGACCGCCTGTCGGCGGACGCCGGATCCGACGGCGACCGGCGGATCTTCAGCACCCTGCAGGAGCTCGAAGGGCACCTCGACGCGTTGCGCGGCAACACCAAGCAGTTCAACGGGGAGTTGCAGCGGCTGCTGCGCACCGACGGCGCCGAGCTGTCCACGTTCCACGAGGTCAAGGGCGCCACCGTGGCCTACCTCCAGGAGTTCCTCACCAACCTCGACCAGCGGGCCCACGCCGTCGCCGCGGCCGTCGCCCGGATCGAGGACCGCGGCCCGGAAGCGCTGTGGCGGCGGGCGCTGCGCGGCGCCGAACTTCCGCCGTCCGGCGGCGCCGACCCGGCCCCCGAGTGGCTCGCGCGCCGCCGCGCCCGCTGGGAGGGGCTGCGTGCCTGGTTCCTGCCGGCCGACGGTTCGCCCGCCCGGGTGGAGCAGCTGCACCATGTGGCGCGCCGCGCCATCGTCACCCTGCTCCAGGTGCTGGACAGGATCACCGAGTCACGGCGCCGCTCCACCGGCGCCGTACAGGACTTCAGGGAGCTGGCGCGCTGGTTCGCCGCCGCGCCCACCGACGACGACCTGCACCGGCTGTGGTCGACGGCGTTCGGGCTCGGACCGTCCCGCCACGCCCATCTCGCGCACGCCGACCCCGAGTTGACGGCGGCCACCGAGAGCTGGCGCGACGCCCCGCCGGTGGAGGTGTCCGCGCTGCTGCGCGCCAGTGGCCGTACGGAGCGTTTCACCCGCACCGGCCGGGTGCGCGACGTGGCGGAGCTCAAGGCGGCGAGGGCCGAACGGGCACGGGCGGAGCGCGCCGAGCTGGAGGC
The DNA here is from genome assembly GCF_053591455.1 of Streptomyces sp. NPDC003016. Taxonomy (NCBI): domain Bacteria; kingdom Bacillati; phylum Actinomycetota; class Actinomycetes; order Kitasatosporales; family Streptomycetaceae; genus Streptomyces; species Streptomyces sp. NPDC003016. The sequence goes on along the minus strand of NZ_JBSFTV010000011.1, from coordinate 60,845 downwards.
CGCCTGGAGTCTGCTGCGCACTCGGGCCCCGGTGCGGCTCTCGCACTTCGGCGCGCTGGACCACGAGGTCTTCGAGCGGCTGATGGATCTGCTCGGCCGCGCCCTGGCCGTCCGCCCGGACTCCACGGGGGCACGCCGGGCCGTGACCGGCGACGGCCGGGTGGAGGTGGTCCTGCGGCCACCGGCCGCCGGTGCCGCCCCGGCCGTGCTGCGTACGCCGCACGCCACGCTGACCGGCCCCGATTTCCTCATCGAAGTGCACACGGCCGGGACGGTTCCGGCCGAGGCGGCCCTGGAGGAGGCGACCGGATGAGCAACTTCGCCAATCAACTGGTCGTCGCCGAACGGGAGGAGCTGGCCCGCTGCATCCGGACGCTGCTGGCCCGCCCGCTGCTCACCGAACGCTCCGACCCGGCGGCCTTCGACCTGGTGCGCCGGCGGCGGGATCCGCTGATCCACTGGTTCGACTACCACTGCGGCTGGACGCTGGTCGTCGAACCGCGGCTGGGTTACGCCCGGTTGCTGAAGGTCCGGACGGACGCGGACGCGACGCGGCCCGCCCGGCGGACCCGCTCGGGACGCGCCCCCTTCGACCGCCGGCGGTACGTCCTGCTCTGCGTCACCGCCGCCGAGCTGCTCTCCGTACCGGTCACCACCATCGGGCTGCTGGCCGACCGGGTGGTACGGGCCGCGGCCGCGGACGAGGCGCTGCCCGCCTTCGACACCGCGCAGCGTGCGGAGCGCGTGGCGTTCGTCGACGTACTGCGGCTGCTGGAGTCGTACGGCGCCCTGCAGACCGTCGACGGGACGACGGACAGCTTCGCCGACTCGGCCGAGGCGAAGGTGCTCTACCGGGTGGACGCCACCGTGCTGATGCGGCTGCTCGCCGCGCCGTGCGGTCCTTCCCGCCTCGCCGTCCCGGCCGCCGCGATACCCGGCAGGTTCGAGGCGCTGCTGACCGGCCTGGTACGGGAACGGCGGTACGGGCCCGCGGCCGCGGAGGCTCCGGACGACTCGGGGACTCCGGGGACCTGGGAGAACCCGGAGGACCCGGAAGATCCGGACGATCCGGGGTCCGGCACCCCGGAAGCCCATACCTCGCCCGTACAGCGCAATCTGTGGCTGCGGCACTCGGTGCTGCGGCGCCTGTTCGACAATCCCGTCCTGCACCGGGACGACCTGACCGAAGCCCAGCTCGGCTACCTCGCCTCCCCCACCGGCCGCCAGATCCTGCGGCGCGCCGCGGAGCAGGCGGGATTCGTGCTGGAGGAGCGCGCCGAAGGGTTTCTGCTCATCGACCCGGACGCCATCGCCACCGACGGCAAGTTCCCCGACGACGCGAGCCACGCCAAGGTCGCCGCCCTGCTGCTCCTCGACACGCTCACCGCCTCGCCCGCCGGGTGCACGCCCGAGCAGCTGGCCGCCGAGGCGGAGAGCCTGCTGGGGCGTTTCCCCCGCTGGGGCAAGGCGTACCGCACGGAGGGCGGGGCCGCGGCCCTGGCCTCGGACGCCGTACAGGTCCTGGTCGAATTCGGTCTGGTACGCAGCGCGGGCGGCCGCGTCGTCCCCCGGCCCGCCGCCGCCCGCTACCGGGTCACCGGTGCCACTCTCAAGGAAGAACCCCCCGCATGACGGTCACCGCCCTCCCCCGCCGCGCCTCCGCGGACTCCGCGGGCTCCGGAGCCCGCGGCCGCACCCCCCGCTGGCAGCCGACCCGCGCGGGCGTGCTCAACGTGTGGCGCTACTACGACGAGGTCTTCACCTTCCACCGCGGCCGCCTGCTGCTGCGCGGTCCGAACGGCACGGGCAAGTCCAAGGCCCTGGAGGTGCTGCTGCCGTTCCTCTTCGACGCGAGCCTGCGCCCCCACCGGCTGTCCACCTTCGGCGGCTCCGAGCGCACCATGCACTGGAACCTGATGGGCGAGGGCGCCACCGGCCTCACCCGGGTGGGATACGTCTGGCTGGAGTTCCGTACCGGCCAGGGCCAGGGAGAGGGAGAAGCCTCGGACGACGGCGACGGCGACGGCGACGGCGCCTGGTTCACCGTCGGGGCACGGCTCCAGGCCGGCGAACGGACCACGTCGGTGACCGCCGACTTCTTCACCACCCGCCGCCGCGTCGGCGTCCCCGGCGGCTTCGACCTGGTCAACGACGCGGGCCGGCCGCTGACCAGGGCCGCCCTCGCGCAGGCCCTGGCCGGGCACGGCGAGGTGCACGCCTCGGCCTCCGAGTACCGCGACACCGTACGGCAGACCCTCTTCCCGGGACTGAACGAACAGCGCTACGACGCGCTCATCACCGCGCTGCTGCAACTGCGTACGCCGAAGCTGTCCCAGCGCCTCGACCCCTCGCTCCTGTCCGAACTGCTCTCCCGCGCCCTGCCCCCGCTCGACCAGGGGGAGATCTCCGAGCTGGCCGACGGCTTCGAGCGGCTCGACCGGCGGCGCGAGCACCTGTCCCGGCTGGAGGACGAGGTACGGGCGGCGCAGGCCCTCGGCTCCCGGCAGCGCGCGTACGCCCAGCGGGTGCTCCGCGCCGCCGCCGCCGCCGTGGTCTCGGCGACGACCGAGATGGACAACCGCACCCGCGCGGCCCGGGAGAGCGAGGAGGCGCACCGGGCGGCCGTCGGGGAGCAGGGACGGGCCGAGGCGGAGCACGCCGAGGCCGAGGCCCTCGCCGAGGAGCTGGCCTCCAGGATCGAGGGCCTCACGGAGTCCGACGCCTACCGCCAGGGCCGCGACCTCGACCGGCTGCGGCAGCAGGCTGCCGACGCCCACCGGGACGCGCAGGAGCGGCGGGCCAAGGCGGGCGCGGCCCGTGAGACGGCCGACCAGGACGCCCTGCGTCAGGAGCGGGCCCAGGAGGCGGCCGATGCGCGGGAGGAGAAGGTCCGCAGCGCCGAGAGCGACACCTGGCAGGTCGCCCGGAGCGCCGGAATGACGGCGTCCTGCACGGAGGTGGCCACCCTGCTCGCGGCGGGCTCCGCGGACCGGGCCCGGCAGATCCTGCACGGCGCGGTGCGGGGGCGGCGGAGCCAGGTCGAGGAGGTGCGCGGGGCGCTGGCCGCGCACCGGGCCGCGACCGGCGAACGTACGACGGCCGAGGAGCGGCTGGAGGAGTGCCGGGCCGACCTGGCCACCGCCTCGGAGCGGCGCGCCCGACGGACGGCGCAGTACGAGCAGGCGGCAGCGGCCCAGGCCGAGCGGCTGCGCGTCTGGGCCCGGCAGTGCGCGGAGCTCTCCTTCGACGGCGGCGCCGTGGAGGATCTGGCCGCCCGCGCGACGGACGAACCCGAGGTGCTGGCGCTGACCGACGCGGCCGTCCGCGCGGTCGAGCACGCCCTGACCGCCGCGGAGACCACCGCCGCCGCCCGGCGCGCGGCAGTGCGGGCAGAGCGCGAGGCACTGGCCGCCGAGGCCGCGGCGCTGGAGCACACCGCCGAACTGCCGCCCCCTCCCCCGCCGTTCCGTACGGCCGACCGTTCCCGGCTGATGGGCGCCCCGCTGTGGAAGCTGGTGGCCTTCCACGACGAGGTGCCGGCCGGTACGCGCGCGGCGGTCGAGGCCGCCCTGGAGGCGAGTGGTCTGCTGGACGCCTGGGTCGCCCCGTACGGCGGTGCGTTCGCCCTCGGCCACGACACCTTCGCCGAGGCCGACTGGTCGGTGCCCGCCCCGGGCCGGTCCCTGGCCGAGGTACTGCGGGCGGAGCCGGGAGCGCCGGTCGCGGTGGAGCGCATCGGCCAGCTGCTGTCCGGCATCGCGTACGACGACACCCTGCCGCAGGGGCACGGTGCCGCGATCGGCGGGGACGGCACCTGGCGGCTGGCGAGTGCGACGGGGAGCTGGGCCAAGGCGGAGGCCGCCTACATCGGCGCGTCCGCGCGCGCCCGCGCCCGCGAGCAGCGGCTGGCGCAGCTGGCGGCGCGGATCACCGGTCTGGGCCACCAGATCACCGAACTGGACACCGCGCTCACCACGCTCGCCGGCCGCCGCGCCGCCCTGGAGGCCGACCGGCGCTCGCGCCCCGACCACCGGGCGGTCGTCGCGGCGGAGCGCGATCTCGACCGGGCGCAGGCCGACGCCGCCGCCCGGGACGACGCCGTACGGTCCGCCGTCGCGCGGCTGGGCCGGTGCGAGAGCGCGGCGCAGACCACCCGGGCCCTGCTCGACCAGACGGCGGCCGAGCACGGACTGCCGGCCGATCCGTCGGCGCTGGACGCGGTGGCCGAGACGGTCCAGAGGTTGCGGGACACCGCCGACCAGTGGTTCTTCGCCCACCTCCAGCTGGCGTCCGAGCGGCGTACGGCGGCGGAGGCGAAGTCCCGCGCCGAGCGGTCCGGCGAGGCCGCCCGGGTCCTGGAGGCCGAGGCGGGCCGCGCGGAGTCGGGCGCCCGCGCGCTGGGGGCCAGGCTGGAGGAGATCGAGCACACCGTCGGCGCGGAGTACGAGGAGGTGCTCGCCCGCATCGAGGAGCTGCGCGCGTCGCACCGCGCCGCCCTGTCCGGCCTGCGCGACCTGAACGCGCTGCTGCTGAAGGTCGCGGGCCGTATCGGCTCGCTGGACAGCGAGCGGGTCACGGCCGCCGCACAGCGGGACGCGGCGGTGACCGCGCGCGACACGGCCGCGGACCGCTTCCGCCGCCATCTGCGGCTGGGTTTCGCCGTCGACGCGGGGGCCGAGGTGGCGGTGAGGGCCGAGGAGGGGATCAAGTCCACCCTGGAGGCGGCCCGCACGATCGGGTCGCTGTGGCCGTCCGTACCGTACGGGCCGAAGAACATCGCGGACGCCCTGGGCCGTCTCGCCGAGACCGTCCACACCAGCCGGCAGGCGCTGGGCGAGCGCGCCGATCTGTCGCTGGAGTCGGACGACGACGTGCAGGTGTTCTCGGCGGCGATGGACGGCATGCGGACGGGCGCCGCCGGACTGCTGGCCTCCCTGACGGCCGAGCGGGACCGCAGCCAGGAGGAGATCACCGCCGACGAGCGCGAGCTCTTCGACCGTACGCTCACGGGCAACACCCGGCGCCATCTGGCCGCCCGTATCCGCCAGGCCAACGAACTGGTCGACGCGATGAACTCCCGCCTGGAGCGGGTGCGTACGGCCTCCCGGGTCGCGGTGCGCCTGGTGTGGCAGGTCGATCCGGCGCTGCCGCCCGGTACCAGGGCCGCCCGCGACATGCTGCTGAAGGATCCGGTGCGGATGCCGGACGGCGACCGCGAGGCGCTGCACCGCTTCTTCCGCGACCGCATCGAGGAGGCCAAGGCGTCCGACACGGCGAGGAACTGGGAGGAGCAGCTGACGCGGGTGCTGGACTACACCGCGTGGCACCAGTTCGTGGTGAAGCTGGACCGTGCGAACGGGCAGGGGTGGCAGCTGCTGACGAAGAAGCTGCACGGCGCGCTGTCGGGCGGGGAGAAGGCCATCGCCCTGCACCTGCCGCTGTTCGCCGCCGTGGCGGCGCACTACCAGGCGGTGCCGCGGGCACCCCGGCTGATCCTGCTGGACGAGGTGTTCGTCGGCGTGGACGCGGCCAACCGGGGCCAGATCTTCGCCCTGCTCTGCTCGCTCGACCTCGACCTGATGCTCACCTCGGACCACGAGTGGTGCACCTACCGGGAGCTCGACGGCATCGCCGTGCACCAGCTGATCACGGGCGGGATCGAGGGCGTGGGGGCCGAGGGCGGCGGCCCCGACGACGCCGTCACGACGGTCCGCTTCGTCTGGGACGGCACGGACCTGCGGTCCGACGAGGAGCCGCGGTGAGACACCCCGAGGCGGAGCACTCTCCGGCAGGACACCCTGCGGCAGGACACCCGCTGGACCTCCCCGGACTGGCGCCGCTGTGGCGGGCGTTCCACGACCGGCTGTCCACCGGCCGGCCGGTCGCACGGGTACGGATCGGCCCCCTGGACGAGGCCGCGCAGAGCGCTGTAGCCGACCTCCTGGGCCTGGACCGGCTCCCCGGCCGGCGCCCCACGGTCTCCCTCTCCCACCTGGACGAGACGCTCCGTGACAGCTGCGGCGAGGACACCCGCTCGGTGGTCACGGCCGTCGTCGGTCCGGTCGGCGACCGGGCCGCGGCCCGCGCGAGCGACCGCGCCGCCCGCACCGCCCTGTGGGAGTGGCTGGCCGCCCACCCGGTGGTCCTGGCGCAGCCCGCACTGGACGTCTGGGTCGCGCACGTACGCCGCGCCGGCCTGACCGGCGGCTCGGTGTCCACCACACGGAACACCCTCACCGCCGCCCTGCGCGCCCTGTCCGGGCTCCCCGCGCGGGGCGAACCCCTGCCCGTCTTCTCCACCCGGGTCCTGAACGACTCCCACGCCCTCGACGACGGAACCCGCCTCTGCGGCCTGGTCCTGCGCGCCCTTGCCGCGCTGTACGACACGGCCGTCCCCGAGTCGGCCTCCGAACGGCGCGCCCTGTGGGCCCGCGCCGGAATCGCCGACGACGCCCTGTCCACCACGGTCCTCACCGCCGGCCTGCGCCCCACGGGCGACGGCCCGGTGGCCCGCGCCGTGACGACGTACTCCGACGCGGGCCACGCCACGCACCTCACCCTGGCCCAGCTGCGCACACCCGGCGAGCTGCGCTTCCCGCCCACGGCGGTCCACATCACCGAGAACCCGAGCATCCTGGCCCTCGCCCTCCAGCGCTTCGGCCCGGCCTGCCCGCCCCTGGTGTGCACGTCCGGCTGGCCGAACAGCGCCGTACTCCTCCTGTTGCGCCACCTGGCAAAGGCGGGAGCCCCGCTCCGCCACCACGGCGACTTCGACGGCGAGGGCCTGCGCATCGCCGCCCACGTCCTGGCGAAGACGCCGGCCACCCCCTGGCGCATGTCGGCCACCGACTACCTGACGGCCCGCGCCCGCACCTACCCCCACACCGAGCCGGGCCCGCCCACCGGCAGGATCACCGAGGCCCCGTGGGACCCCGCCCTGTCCGAGGCCCTGCTCACCCACCGGACCGCCGTCCTGGAGGAGCACGTGGCCGAAGACCTGCTGGCAGACCTGTCCCGCCACCCGGACGGCCGGAACGGGCCGACCCCCTGATCCGGGCGCAGTACCTGCTGTCCCGCGTACGCCCTACTCTCCCGCGTATGCCTTCCGCAGTGCGGCGATGTCGAGCTTGGACATCGAGAACATCGCCTCGGCGGTCCGCTTCGCCTTCTCCGGGTCCGAGTCGCCGAGCATGTCGAGGAGCCCGTCGGGGACGACCTGCCAGGACACTCCGTACTTGTCCTCCAGCCAGCCGCAGGGGCCTTCGGAACCGCCCGCGGAGAGCTTGCTCCAGTAATGGTCCACCTCGTCCTGGTCACCGCAGTGGATCTGGAACGAGATCGCCTCGCTGAACGTGAACTCCGGCCCGCCGTTCAGCCCGACGAACCTCTGACCGTTGACCTCGAACTCGACGGCCATGACGGACCCGGCGGACCCCGGCCCGGCCTCGGTGTAGCGCCCGATCCGTCCGAGCTTCGAGTCCTTGAAGATCGATACGTAGTGCCCCGCGGCCTCCTCGGCCTTCCCGTCGAACCACAGACAGGTGGTGAATCCCTTGGCAACCATCGGTTCCTCCAGTGTGCGGCGCATGAGCGTGTACACCCATGGAGACCGGTCCGGCGTCGTGAACTCATCGGTGTCCGACAGCCACCATGCGAACAGCGCGTCGGTCCTCGCGTGCACGCGTGCTGCGCGGGCCGGCACGGGAAACGTTCCGTCGCAGAACGAAAAACCCCACGGTCTACGAGAGACCGTGGGGTATTCGCTGGTGTCCGAGGGGGGACTTGAACCCCCACGCCCGATAAAGGGCACTAGCACCTCAAGCTAGCGCGTCTGCCATTCCGCCACCCGGACCAGGTGGTCGGCCCCGGTTTCCCGCGGCGACATGGAAAACAATACCAGGGGTTCAGGGTGGCTTTCACCTGCGTATTCCGTGGTCAGTGGCTTGCGGCGGCCTGCTCGACCCGATCTCGCCGTCGTTCCGCCGCCGTGTGCACCGCGCGTTGCCACCCGCGCACGCGTAGCGTTCGGGCGGTGACTTACGGATACGGATCCGGTGGGCGCGGGCACCGTCGGCCGCGGGCGCTGTCGCCGTTGCGTGAGCATCTGCGGGACACCTTCTGGTTCGCGCCGAGCCTGGGGCTGGTGTGCGTGTTCGCCCTGTGGTGGGTGGCGTCGGCGCTCGACGCGGAGCTCGTCGCGTATCTGCAGGGCGAGAAGGCGTACGACGAGGTCGGCGATCTGATCGGGATCGTCGAGGACGCGAAGATCATCGTCACCACGATCAGCGCGGCGATGATGACCTTCATCGGTGTGGTCTTCAGCATCTCGCTGGTGGCGGTCCAGATGGCGAGCGGGGGGTTCACGCCCCGGGTGGTGCGGATCTTCGTGCGGAGCCGGATCACCAAGCTCACGCTCACGGTGTTCCTGGCGACGTTCCTGTTCTCGCTGCTGGTGCTGACCCAGTACGACAGCACGTCCGATCCGCGACTGGTGACCACCGTGCCGCTCGTACAGAGCATCCTGGTCATGCTCATGGTCGTACTGAGCCTGTTGCTGTTCATCGCGTACGTGTCGTCCACGCTGCGGCTGATGCAGGTCGGGCCCGTCGTCGACCGTATCGCCCGGGAGTCGTTCCGGGTGCTGGGCAAGCAGGCAGCCGGGGGGCCCGGCCGGGAGGCGGACGGGGAAGCGGACCAGGAGCCGCTCGGAGCCGAGAGCGGGCGGATCGCGCATCGGGGGCGGGCGGGTGTGCTGCGTGACGTGAATGTCGCGCGACTGGTGCGGGCCGCCGGCCGGGAAGGTGTCGTCCTGCGGCTCATTCCCCGGATCGGGGATTTCGTCGTGCCCGGAACGCCCCTGCTGGCGGTGCACGGTGACGGGACGCCCTCGCGGCGGGCGCGGCGGTACACCGTGTCCGTAGGGGTGGAACGCACCTCCCACCAGGACCTCGGGTTCGGGCTGCGGCAGCTGTCCGACATCGCGCTGCGGGCGCTCTCGTCCGCCGTCAACGATCCGACGACCGCCGTGCAGTGCCTGGACCGGATCGTGCAGTTCCTCGCCGCGGTGGTGGAGCGGCCGCTCGGGGCCGTGCACCACCGGGACGGCCGGGGTGCGGTGCGGCTGGTTCAGAACGTACCGGGGTGGGCCGATCTGGTGGATCTCGGGTTCGCCGAGATCAGGGGGTGCGCGGTCGGCAGCCCTCAGGTGACCCGGCGGCTGCTCGCCGGGATCGACGACCTGCTGCTGCTGGCGCCGGAGGGCAGGAGAGAGCCGCTGCTGCGGCACCGCACGCTCCTCGTCCAGGCCGTGGAGCGCACGGCGCCGGAGGCGGCCGAGCGGGCGTTCGCCCTCCTCCCCGATCGCCAGGGGATCGGATAAGGGGTCACGGCATCAGGTGGTGGTCCGGGAAGCTGCCGGGGAGGCGTTCGCCCCGCGGGCCCTCGGTCACCGAGTGGATCAGGAGTCCTCCGCCCACGAACGCGCCTCGCCACGACGCGCCGAAGCCGCCGAGGAGTTCGTCCCGGTCGCCGCGTGAGCGGGGCTTTCCGCGGCCGACCTCGAAGCAGCGGATCTGGGGCGCCGGCCGTTCGTACGTCGAGGGGCGTCGGTGGAAAGGGTCGCCACCAGGGCGCCGTTGGAGGCGTTCATCGCGCTGTTCCTGACGCAGCCGGGCCGCCCCGGGAACAAGGGCGTCACGGCCGATCCGAGGCCGATCAGCCGGGACGCGGACTGACGGCGGACGGCGGACGGCGGACGGCGGACGGCGGACGGCGGACGGCATGAGTGCGGGGCCCGGGAGGATTCCGGGCCCCGCACTCATGCCGTGCCGTACCGCGCCGTGGATATCAGTCGCCGCAGCGGCCCTCGCGGAGCGAGTGCAGGTGCTCGCTGGACTTGCGGGCGAAGGCGAAGGACTCGGCAGGGTTGTCGTGCTCGGCCTGCCAGTGGTGGTACGTGCGGCCCCGACGGGAGTGCCTGGTGACCGCCGACAGGAACTTCTTGTAGTCGATGTCGCCGTCGCCGACGTCGGTCATGCGGTAGCCGTCGCGGACGGCGGCGTCCTTGATGCCGTCCTTGACGTGGAACAGCGGATAGCGCTCGGGCTGGTCGAGGACGTACTTCAGCGGGTCGAAGGGGGCGGGGGTGCCGTCCGCCCTCTTGCCGAAGCGGAACTGGCCGGCGTACGCCCAGTAGATGTCCATCTCCAGGTAGACGAGATCGGGGTCGGTCTCGGCGAGCAGGACGTCGTAGAGGCGGACGCCCGGCTGGTCGGTGGCGAAGGAGAACTCCTCGGCGTGGTTGTGCTGGTAGAACTTCATGCCGCGCTCGCGGGCCGCCGCGCCGTAGGTGTTGAAGTCCTCGGCGGCGCGCTTCCAGCCGTCGACGGTGGAGCCGTAGCGGAACGGCCCGGACGCGGTGCCGATGTGCTTGAGGCCAAGAGCCTGGGCGTCGTCCAGGACCTTGGTGAGGCTGGTCGCGAAGGAGTACGCCCCGGGGTCGGAGGAGTAGTAGTTGACGTGGCTGCCGATGGGGTTGAGGCCGTGGTCCGCGGCCAGCTGCCTGAGCTGGGCGAGGGTGATGGCGCCCGCGGACCCCTGGGTGTACCCGGCGAGTTCGATCTCGTCGTAGCCGTACTTCTCCAGTTCGGCGAAGACGGGGGCGAAACCGAGGGTGGAGACCTTGTCGCGGAGGCTGTAGAGCTGGATGCCGAGGCGGCCGGGGGGCAGGACGGGACGGCCCTTGCCGCGGTCCTTGCCATGGTCCTTGCCCCGGTCCTTGCTGTCCGCGGCGGCCGGGCCCATGCCGAGCAGGGCGGCCGCGGTGGCGCCCGCCGCGACGCCGAGGACGTTGCGGCGGCTGAGTCGGTGGGCGAGCTCGGAGTCGTGCGGGGTGCGGCTCATGGGTCTCACGGTGGAACTCCCTTTGTCAGTGCAGTCCGGCAAGCTGAAGGAGCAGGGCTTTCACATCGGTGGCCGCGACGCGGCCCTCGACGGCGCGGGGGGTGGAGCACAGGATGAGCGGACCGTCTTCGTCACGCTCGGGCAGGCGGCCGTGGCTGCCGCGTACGGGTGAGGGGTCGAGGGGCACGACCGCCATGCGGTAGCGCATGCCGAGCTTCTTGCGGGCGAGGGCCTTGGCCGCCTTGACGCGTACGTACGGGTCCTGGGGGTCCATGAAGAGCTCGACAGGGTCGTAGCCGGGTTTGCGGTGGATCTCGACGAGCCGGGCGAAGTCGGGTGCCTTCGCGTCGTCGAGCCAGTAGTAGTACGTGAACCAGGCGTCGGGTTCGGCCACGGCGACCAGTTCGCCGGAGCGCGGGTGGTCGAGGCCGTGCGCCTTCTTGCCCGCGTCGTCGAGGAGTTCGCCGATTCCCCCGACGTCCTTGAGGGCCTCGCGTACGGCTGCCATGTTCCCGGGGTCCTCGGGCCTGCGCACGTAGACGTGCGCGAGCTGGTGGTCGGCGACGGCGAAGGCGCGGGAGGTCATGGGGTCGAGGTACTCCATGCCGTCCTGGGTGTGGACCTCGAGGAGGCCGGCCCGGCGCAGGGCCCGGTTGATGTCGACGGGGCGGCTGACGCGGGTGATGCCGTACTCGGAGAGGGCGACGACCGTGCGGCCCTCGGCCTTCGCGTCGGCGAGCAGGGGAGCCAGGGCCGTGTCCAGGTCGGTGGCCGCCCGGTGGGAGCGGGGATCGTCGGGGCCGTACCGCTGGAGGTCGTAGTCGAGGTGCGGGAGGTAGCAGAGGGCCAGGTCGGTGGGGCGGGTGCGGAGGATGTGGCGGGTGGCGTCGATGATCCACCGGGAGGAGACGATGTCGGCGCCCGGACCCCAGAAGTGGAAGAGGGGGAACGTGCCGAACCTGTCGGTCAGTTCGTCGTGGAGTGCGGGGGGCCTGGTGTAGCAGTCGGGTTCCTTGCGGCCGTCGGCGTAGTAGACGGGGCGCGGGGTGACGGTGATGTCGGTGTCGGCGCCCATCGCGTACCACCAGCAGATGTTGGCGACGGTGTAGCCGGGGTGGACGCGGCGGGCGGCGTCCCAGATCTTGTCGCCTTCGACCAGACCGTTGTGCTGGCGCCAGAGGAGGACCTCGCCGATGTCGCGGAAGTACCAGCCGTTGCCGACGATGCCGTGCTCGGCGGGGAGGGTTCCGGTGAGGAAGGTGGACTGGGCGGCGCAGGTGACGGCGGGCAGGACGGTGCCGAGGGGAGCCCTGGAGCCGGACTGCCCGAGGGCCTTGAGGTGCGGCATGCGGTCGAGGAGCTGAGGGGTGAGGCCGACGACGTCCAGGACGAGGAGCGGGGTGGGCTTCCGGGCGGGAGCGGGGCTCATGGCAGCTCCTTGAGGCCGAGGCCGGTCAGCAGGTCGCGGGCGAGGGTCAGTTCGGCGGCGATGCCGTCGGCCAGCTGGGCGCGGGTGCGGGGGCGCAGCTCGGGCGGGAGCGCCTGCCAGGTGTACGTCTCCACCTCCAGGTGGCGGGTGAGCGGCTCCGGGCCGCCGACGAGGCGGGTGAGCGCGTCCTCGAGTACGGGGAGGGTGGAGGTGAGCGGCGGGGCGGGCGGGGCGTGCAGGGGTACGTGGAAGTGGGCGCGCCAGGGGGCGCCGTCGGGCAGGGCGCTGCCGGTGAGGGCCTCGTCGAGGTCGTCGGTGCCGCGCAGGCCGGTGGTGGTGCAGGTACGGGTCTGGTGCAGGAAGCGGGGTTCGGCGAAGGCTGCGAGGGCTTCGCGTACTGCGGGGAGGTGGGGTTCCTCGGCGTGCAGGGCGGCGGAGAGCTGGGCCTTGGCGATGGTGACGCCGGCGGCGGTGAGCGCGTCCAGGGCGGTCGCCGGGTCCTCGAAGGAGGTGGCGAGGTGGCAGGTGTCGACGCAGACGCCGATGCGCGGGGCGGCCAGGTCGGTGAGCGGGCCGATGGCGTCGGCGGTGGTCTCGACGGCGCAGCCGGGCTCCGGTTCGAGGCCGACGCGGAGGGACTTGCCCGTCAGCTCCTCCAGGGCGTCGAGGCGTTCGGCGAGGGTGGCGAGGGCCGTGCGGGCGGCCTCGGCGCGGGCCGCGTCGAAGGGGGTGCGCCAGGCGATCGGGAGGGTGGAGACGGTGCCTTCGGTGACGTCGTCCGGCAGAAGCGCGGCGAGCAGGCGGGCGAGGTCGGTGGTGTGGGCGAGGCGCTCGGGGTCGGTCCAGTCCGGTGTGTAGACGCGGTACTTGACCTCTCCGGCGCCGAACCCCTCGTACGGGAAACCGTTGAGGGTGACGACTTCCAGGCCGCGCCGGTCCAGTTCGCCGCGCAGGCCGCGCAGGGTCGCCGGGTCGGTGGTCAGGGTGTGCGCGGCCTCCTTCGCGAGCCACAGGCCGATGCCGAGGCGGTCGCGGCCGAGGCGTCTGCGGACGGGTTCGCAGTGGTCGCGGAGCTGGGCGAGTACGCCGTCGAGGGTCTCGGCGGGGTGGACGTTGGTGCAGTACGCGAGGTGGACGGTGGAGCCGTCCGGGTGGCGGAAGCGCATCGCTCACTCCCCGCCGCGGAGGATGGAGTTGCCCTCGTGGAGAGGTTCGGGGGCGTCGGGCACGTCGAGCTGGAGGCGGCCGCTGAGACCGTAGAAGGCGACCGGGTTGCGCCACAGGACCCGGTCCACGTCGTCCGCGGTGAAACCCGCGGCAAGCAGGGCGTCACCGACCCTGCGGGTCTTGAGCGGGTCGCTCTTTCCCCAGTCCGCGGCGGAGTTGACCAGCACTTTTTCCGTGCCGTACTCCTTGATCACCGCGACCGTGCGCTCCTCGTCCATCTTGGTGCCGGGGTAGACGGAGAAGCCGAGCCAGCAGCCGCTGTCAGCGGCGGCCTTCACGGTTGTCTCATTGAGGTGATCGAGCAGGACGCGGTCCGGGGGGAGGTCCGATTCACGGATGACGTCGACGGTGCGGTGCAGACCGGCGAGCTTGTCGCGGTGCGGGGTGTGGACGAGGGCGGGCAGTCCGTGGCCGGCGGCCAGCTGGAGCTGGGCGGCCAGGGCGGTGTCCTCGGCGGGGGTCATCGAGTCGTAGCCGATCTCGCCGACCGCAACGACCCCGTCCTTGACGAGGTAACGGGCGAGCGCGTCGAGAACGGGGACGCAGCGGGGGTCGTTCGCCTCTTTGGGGTTGAGGGCGATCGTGCAGTGGTGGGCGATGCCGTACTGGGAGGCGCGGAAGGGCTCCCAGCCGAGGAGCGCGTCGAAGTAGTCGAAGAAGCTGGCCGGCGAGGTACGGGGCTGGCCGAGCCAGAAGGACGGCTCGACCACGGCACGCACCCCGGCGGCGTACATCGCCTCGTAGTCGTCGGTGGTACGGGAGGTCATGTGGATGTGGGGGTCGAAGATGCGCATCAGGACTCCTGGGTGGGGGCGGCCGTAAGAGCCAGGACGCGGTCCAGACCCTCCGGAACCGGGCGGCCGGCGGCGGTGCGCTCGGCGGCGTAGTCACGGAGCATCCGGGCCAGCTCGGCGTCGCCGGCGGCCCGGCCGGCCAGGTCCGCGACGGCGCCGGCGGGGACGCCGGTGAACAGGCACTTGAGAACGGCGTGCCGCCAGGCGTGCTGGTCGAGATGGGCGGCGGCGTACGGGCCGACCGCGGCCGCGACCAGGCGCGTGTCGTTCGTCCGCAGCGCGTCCTCGACCAGCGGGAGCGCGGAACCGGCGGGCACGTCGCCCAGGTGCGGCAGCGCGAGCAGGACCGCGCGGCGCTCGGCCGCGGTGCCGTGGGTGTAGAGCCGGGTGGTGGTGGCGTGGTCGGCCCGTACGGCGTGCAGGAGGAGGACACGGGCGGCGTCGGCCAGGTCCTGGGCACCCGGGCCGGGCGGACCGGGCGAGCCGGCCGGACCGGCCTGGGCCGGGTGGCAGTGGCGGCCCGCTTCGGCGAAGCGGGTCTCCCAGGTGGGAAGGGACCACTGGGGGCGGTCCGCCGGTCGGGGTGACTCGGCTTCCGCCTCCGCCTCGGCCTCCGCCAGGGCCTCGTGCAGCCAGGCGCGGTCCGCGCCGGCCAGTCGTTCTTCGAGTGCGGCTTGGAGGGCTGCGGGCGGTGCGCCGTCGGTCAGCCCGGTCAGCATCGTGCGTCGCCTCCTGCCGGGAGGAGCGGTTCGGTGGGCAGTGCCGTGCGGAGGAAGTCGAGGGAGCGTGCCGCCAGGTCGGGGCCGGCGTGCGAGTGACGGGGCAGTTCGACGACCGTCAGGCCCTGGTAGCCGGTGGCCGCGAGCGCCTCCAGGACGGGCGGGAAGTCGATCTCGCCCTCGCCGAACGGCAGGTGCTCGTGTACGCCGCGCCGCATGTCCTCGATCTGGACGTGCCGCAGCCAGGGCCCGGCCTGGCGTACGCAGTCGGCGGGCGAGGACGGTTCCAGGCACTGGCAGTGGCCGATGTCGAGGGTCAGGCCGAGGGCGGACGGGTCGCCGAGGGCGCGGCGCAGGTGGTGGAAGTCGGCGAGGGTGGAGAGGAGGTGCCCGGGTTCGGGCTCGACGGCGAGCGGTACGCCGGCGGTGGCGGCGGCGTCGATGACGGGGACGAGCGACTCCGTCAGCCGCTGCCAGGCGGTGCCGGGCGAGGTGGCCGCCGGGGTGACGCCGCTGAAGCAGTGCACGGCGTGGGCGCCCAGGTCGGCGGCGACGCGTACCGCCGTGAGGAGCAGCCCGGCGCGGGCGGCGCGGTCTTCGGGGTCCGGGTCGAGCAGGGACGGGCCGTGCTTGCGGCGCGGGTCGAGGACGTACCGCGCGCCGGTCTCGACGGTCACGCCCAGCCCCAGCCGCGCCAGCCTGCGGGCGACGTGGCCGGTGCGGGCGGCGAGTCCGGGGGCGAGGGGGTCGAGGTGCATGTGGTCGAGGGTCAGGCCGACACCGTCGTAGCCGAGGTCGGCGAGGAGGGCGAGGGCGTCGTCCAGGCGGAGGTCGGTGAGGCCGTTGGTGCCGTAACCGAAGCGGAGGGGGGCGGGAGTGGGGGCGGAGAGGGGAGTGGAGGTGGAGAGAGGAGTGGGGTTCATGTGGGGCTCACCTTTCGCGACAGCTTCCGGGCGACGGGTACGAGCCCCATGAGCGCCGCCCCGGCCCCGGCCGCGCCACTGCGGGCCGCGAGCGCCGCCTGCAGCGGGATCATGGCCCGGATCCCACCGCCCACGGCGCGCTGGGTGAGGGGCGGGGAAGGGTTGAGCGCGGCGTGGAAGAGGGGCTTGGCCGCGGTGCGGAAGTAGGTGGCTGCCGCGAGGGCGGCGGGGGTCGCCAGGCGGGCGGCGACGCGTACGGCTCCGTGGCGGGAGGCGGCGGGGGCGTGCGCGTACGGAGTGCGGTTCGTGGCGCCGGGGCGTTCGCGGGCGGCCAGTACGGCCAGTACGGCGGTCGCCGCGAGGGCGGCGAGTGGCGCGGCCGTCGAGCCGCCCTGCGTCTCGCGGCGCGAGACCGCCGTGACGGCGTAGGTGTGCGCGCCGAGCATCGCCGCGGCGGTCAGGGCGTCCCGCGTACCGGAGTCGCGGGACGCGCCCCCTGCGGGGCCGGGGCGGGCCCGGCGGAGCCCACTCCCCGCCCCGCCCCTTCCCGAAGTCCTCGACCGCCGGACGGGGTTGATCTTCCGCTCCGGGCCGGAAAGCCCGCCCCTGTCCGGCAAGCTCCAGCCCGTCAGGGGGGTCCCTCCCCTGCTCCTGAGGCTGTGGGGGAGGTTGAGGACCGGGGCCTGGGGCGGAGCCCCGGTCCGGGAAGGGGCGGGGCGGCGAAAGGGAAGACCTGCCCGGCCGGTCCCCGCCCGTGTGGCCGCCGCGCCGAGGAGCAGGTCCAGGGCCCGGGCCGTCGCCATCACGGCGGGGGCCGCCGGCGTGTGCTTCAGGCGCAGGTCGTACGCCCAGACCGTGGCGGCCAGCGGGACGGCCGTCCCCAGGGCCGGCCGTCCCGCCCCGGCCGCCAGGGCGAGGCCCGCCACCGTCAGCGCGCACGACGCCGCCAGGGCGGCTCGCGGGGTGACGCGGCCCGAGGGGATCGGGCGGTGCGGGCGGTCCACCGCGTCCTCGGCCCGGTCCGCCCAGTCGTTCAGGGCCATGCCCGCCTCGTACAGGCACACCGAAGCCCCGACGGCCAGCGCGGTGCCCCGGTTGGGGCGTACGCCGACGGACGCCGCGCCCGCCACCGCGTCGCCCACCACGGTGAACAGCGCCGACACGCGCAGAAGTTCCGCCCACGCGGTGACGCGGGCGGTCGTCATCGGGCCTCCCGCAGGCGGGTCCCGAAGGCCAGGAGCGCCTCGTACTGCTCCCCCAGCGCCGCCGGTCCGCCGTCCGGGTCCTTGAAGTAGAAGCCCAGCTCCGGCAGGGGGCCCGAGATGCCCGCCTCGTGGGCGCGGGCCAGCAGCCGGGCCAGGTCCAGGACCAGGGGCGCCGCGAGCGCCGAGTCGCACCCCTGCCACGTCGTCTGGAGCGTCATCCGCGACCCCAGGAAGCCCTCGAAGGCGATGTGGTCCCAGGCCGTCTTCCAGTCGCCGAGCGCCGGTACGTCGTCGATGTGGACCTCGCCCTGCGGAAGCGTGCCGAGGGTGTCGGTCAGGACGCGGTTCTTGCCCGCGTTCTTGGCCGCCGCCGCCGCCGGGTCGGCCAGCGCCGCCCCGTCCCCGCCGCCGAGCAGGTTCGTGCCGGACCACGCCCGTACGGACAGGGCGCGCTGCATGAACATCGGGGCGAGCACGGAACGGAGCAGCGTCTGGCCCGTCTTGCCGTCGCGTCCCGCGTGGGGAAGGCCGCCGGCCGCGACGGCGCCTCGGAGGGCTTCGGCGCGCAGCCCGGTGGAGGGGGTGAAGTTGACGTACGGGCAGCCGGCCCGCAGCGCCGCCGCCGCGTAGAGGGAGCTCGGCGGAAGCGTGTGGTCCGTGGGGACGGGTTCGGTGGAGGCGACGTTGACGACGACGACCCGGTCGAGCCGCTGCCGGTGCGCGAAGTCGAGCAGGTCCGCGGCGAACGCGTCGATGAGTTCCTCGTCGCCCCGCGTGTCGCCCGGCAGCGGGCCGCCGGTCCGGATCTCCCCTTCCGCTGCGGCCAGTTCGCTGCGTACGGCCGAGGCCAGGCCGTGCGGCAGGACGCCGCCCGCCTCCAGTTCCTCGGCCCGTTTGGGCAGGGGGCAGCTCGCCGTGTCGTGCCCGCCGAAGACGAGGGAGGAGAGCGGCGGAAGGCCGCTTCCGGCGAACGGCGGGGTCTCGGTGACCATGCCGTCCGCCGCGTGGAGCCCCGCGGTGAGCGCCGCGCAGCCCGCGACGGCGGTCGTGGCGACGGAACCTCGCGCTCCGACGAACCACACTCCGGTCCGTGCCGTGTGCGCCGTTGTGCCTTCGGATGGGGTGGTCACGGGCTGCCTCCCTGCCAGAGCGGTGAAGAGATGGGGAAGTGCACACGTGCCAGAGGGTGGCGGGCGGGGGCTCGGCGTGCTCCCGCCCGCCACCGGTCCTGGCGGGCGTGCCGGACGAGGAGCTAGGAGCCGTTTGCCGTCGGCAGCTCCTTGACCTTGATGTTGCGGAACGAGACGTCGTCGCCGGCCCCGTGGTTCTGGATGCCGATGTGTCCCTGGGCCAGGCTCCGCGCGGGGTCGGTGTTGGTGAAGTCGTTGATCTTCACTCCGTTGAGGAAGACGCGCAGCCGCTCTCCCTCGACCCTGATCTCGTACGCGTTCCACTCCCCCGGCGGGTTGAGCGCGGCGTCCCGTGCGGCGGTGTTCGCCGCCTTGAAGCCGTACACGGACCCGGTGGTCCGGTCCGGGGCGTCCGTCGCGTCGATCTGGATCTCGTACCCCTTGCCGACCGCCGACCACGGGTCGTCGGAGGCCGGGAAGCCCACGAAGATCCCGGAGTTGTCGTCACCGGCCATCTTCCAGTCGAGCTTCAGGGAGTACGACGTGAGTTCCTTGGCCTGGTGCCAGAGCAGGCCCAGGCCGCCGACGGAGTTCAGCGTGCGGTCCTTGATCTCGAAGGAACCGGGACCCGCCTGCTTCCATCCGTCGAGGGTCTCGCCGTTGAAGAGCGGCCGGTAGCCCTTGGCGGGCTTGCAGTCCGCCTTGGCGATCCCGGCGGCGTAGAGCATTCCGCCCAGCAGGTGCTTGCGGAAGGCCGGTTCGGCGTACGACTCCTTGGTGTGGCCGCCGCCGGTGTAGAAGGAGCGTCCGCCCTCGTACGGCTGGCACCAGGCGATCGGGTGGTCGCCCTTCATGGTGCCGCCGGTGTAGCTGGTCTCGTCGAGGGTGGCCAGGACGCGGGCCTGATCACGCGGGTTGGTGCGGTAGTTGTACCACTCGTCGGTGCGCTGCCAGGTGTTGTCCAGGTGCGCGGTGGCGGGGTGGTCGTGGTCCTCGACGCGTACGGTCGCGGACTGGATCTGCGGGTGCGAGTCGAAGTGCGCGCCGACGAGTCCGCCGTAGAACTTCCAGTCGTACTCGGTGTCGGCGGCGGCGTGGATGCCCAGGTAGCCGCCGCCGTCGGCGACGTACTGCTCGAAGACCGTCTGCTGGTGGGTGTTCAGCACGTCACCGGTCGTCGAGAGGAAGGCGACCGCCTCGTAGCGGGCGAGGTTCTCGGGGGTGAACTGCTTCGCCTCCTCGGTGGCGTCCACGGCGAGTCCGCGCTGCGCGCCGAGCTCCTTGAGGGCCGTGATGCCCGCCCCGATGGAGTCGTGGCGGAAGCCGGCGGTCTTGGAGAAGACGAGGACCCGCTTCTTGGGGGTGGCGTCGCTCTTCGCCGTGGAGAAGGTGAAGTCGTCGATGTCGTAGAGGGCTCCGGCGCCGCCCTTGAAGACGAGGTGGAGGGTGGTGGTCCTGCCCGGCGGGCGCTTGATGGTGGTGGTGACGTCCTGGAAGGTCTCCCAGCCGCCGGTCACCGGCACGACGGCCGATCCGACGAGCCTGCCGTCGGGCGATCCGGTGCGGACTTCGAGCGTGCCGCCCGCGCCGCCGGACGAGATCCGCGCGGTGAGGGAGGTGGCGTCGCCGATCCGGTACGGCGCGAAGGCGATCCAGTCGCCGTTCTCGATGTCGCCGACGGCCTTGCCGCCGTGTGCGGGCGCCTTGTTGAAGACGGTGACGCCCGAGGACTTCGAGAAGTGCTCGGCCTGGCGGTGCTTGGGCTGTGCGACGGCCTGGTCGTGGGTGGTCAGCGGCGCCTGGCCGCCGGCGCCCTTGTCCGTGTACTCCGCGTCGAACGCGCCGAAGATGTTGGCGTTCGGGTCGTGCTCGCCGTCGGCGATGGTCTTGATGGTGCCGGAGCAGCCGAACGCCTCGGTGATCTTGTGGCCGTGGCTGTCGTGGCCGAGGAAGTGCGACACCTTGACCTTCGAGCAGTCGACGGCGCCGTCCTCCGCGTCGGTGACCTTCACCTTGAACGGCACCTCGTCGCCGAAGGTGAAGAGCTGGCCGTCACCGGGCAGTTCGAGGGTCACCTCGGGCGCGGTGTTCCCCACGACGATCTGCACGCTCGCCGATCCGGTCCGCCCCGTGGTGTCCTTGGCGGTGACGGTCGCGGTGTACGTGCCGTTCTTCTTGTACGTGTACGTGGGGTTCGCCGACGCCGACGTACCGCCGTCGCCGAACGTCCAGGAGTACTTCAGGGCGTCGCCGTCGGAGTCCGTCGTCCCGGCCGACGAGAACCGCACGCGCAGCGGGGCCTGGCCCGACGTCTTGTCCGCCGCGGCTTCCGCGACCGGCGAGTGGCCGTCGGTGGCGTTCTCGATGCGGTAGAGGCCGGAGTGCTCGTTGCCGCCGAACCAGGCGGTGCCGTAGTCGAGGACGTACAGCGCGCCGTCGGGGCCGAAGGCCGAGTCCATGACCTGGGTGCCGGTCCACGGCACGGGGTTGATGGACTGCACGGCGCCGTCGGCGTCCTGCTCGATGCGCTTGATCCAGCGCCGGCCGAACTCGGTCGCGAAGAAGTCGCCGTCGTACGCCTCGGGGAACTTCACCGGGGAGTCGAGGTCCTTGTCGTACCGGTAGACGGGGCCGCCCATCGGGGACTCCGAGCCGCTGCCGAACTCGGGGAGCGATCCGCCGTCGTACGGGATCCACGCCTCCTCGGCGGGCGGCAGGTCGGTCAGGCCGGTGTTGTGCGGCGAGGTGTTCTTGAGCGCGGCGCAGTCGAACGCGGCGCCGGACTCCTTGGTCGCGAAGTCGTAGTCGACGTAGGGCTCGTTCTTGCCGGTGCAGAAGGGCCAGCCGAAGTTGCCGGGTCTGGTGACGCGGGCGAACTCGACCTGTCCCGCCGGGCCGCGCTTGGGGTCGGCGGCGCCGGCGTCGGGGCCGTAGTCACCGACGTAGAGCACACCGGTGGCCTTGTCGACGCTGAAGCGGAAGGGGTTGCGGAAGCCCATGGCGTAGATCTCGGGGCGCGTCCTGTCGGTTCCCGGGGCGAACAGGTTGCCTTCGGGAACCGTGTACGAGCCGTCCTCGTTCACCGTGATACGGAGGATCTTCCCGCGCAGGTCGTTCGTGTTGCCCGAGGTCCGGCGTGCGTCGTACGCCGGGTTGCGGCCCGGGCGTTCGTCGATGGGGGTGTAGCCGTCGGAGGCGAAGGGGTTGGAGTCGTCACCGGTCGACAGGTAGAGGTTGCCCTGCGCGTCGAAGTCGATGTCGCCGCCGACGTGGCAGCAGATGCCACGGGTGGCGGGTACGTCGAGGATCTTCTTCTCGCTGGCGTTGTCGAGGGTGCCGTCGGCCTTGAGCACGAAGCGTGAGAGCCGGTTGACGCCGTCGAACTTGGCGAAGTCGGCGGCGGTGCCCTCGTTGGGGGCGTCGCCTGCCGGGGTGTCCATCGGGGGCGCGTAATAGAGGTAGATCCGCCGGTTCTCGCTGAACTCCGGGTCGATGCCGATGCCCTGGAGGCCCTCTTCGTCGTGCGAGTAGACCGGGATCGTGCCGACGACGCGGGTGTTGCCCGCGCTGTCGGTCATCCGCAGCTCGCCGTCGCGCGAGGTGTGCAGCACGCTGCGGTCGGGGAGCACCGCGAGCGACATGGGTTCGCCCGTCTCGGGCTCGCCCTTGGCGAGGGTGACCTGCTGGAAGTCCTCGGCGGCGGCTGCGGCGGACGGGCCGGCGCCGCTGCCCGGTGCGGGCTTTTCGGCGGCGGTGGCGGTGAGGGTCAGTGAGGTGGCGGCCAGGAGGCTGCCGGTGAGGAGTGCGAGGGTCTTTCGAACCGATCCGGCTCTGAGCCGTTTCCTGTGCACGAGTGTCCTCCGGGAATGGGCCGGGCGGTGCTCGTCCTGCACCACGCCGGGCGGGGAAGCTCTCTGTCGCGGGAAGGGGAACCGGGATGCGCCGTCACACCGGAACCCACTCATGTCCTGTACACCTCAGGGACGGTAACCCCGTTCGTCCGGAACGGAAAGCCCTTGCGCAGCGGGTAAGTTGAACTTTCTCCCGCCGCAGGACAAAGCCGCGTCCGGGCAGCCGGCGTCCCGTGCGTGAAACCTAGTCACCGCCCCCGAACGCGGCGTCGAACGAGGCCGACGGCGGGTCGAAGTCGTAGCGCTTCAGCGTGGCCAGCGCTTCCGGGGCTCCGGTGAGGCGGTCCATGCCGGCGTCCTCCCACTCCACCGAGACCGGCCCCTCGTACCCGATCGAGCGCAGCATCCGGAAGACGTCCTCCCACGGGACGTCGCCGTGTCCGGCGGAGACGAAGTCCCAGCCGCGGCGCGGGTCGCCCCAGGGCAGGTGGGAGCCGAGGCGGCCGTTGCGGCCGTCGAGGCGTTTGCGGGCTTCCTTGCAGTCCACGTGGTAGATCCGGTCGCGGAAGTCGTAGAGGAAGCCGACCGGGTCCAGGTCCTGCCACACGAAGTGGCTCGGGTCGAAGTTCAGCCCGAAGGCCGGCCGGTGCCCGACCGCCTCCAGCGCCCGCTCCGTCGTCCAGTAGTCGTACGCGATCTCGCTGGGATGCACCTCGTGGGCGAAGCGCACCCCCTCCGCGTCGAAGACGTCCAGGACGGGGTTCCAGCGCTCGGCGAAGTCCTCGTACCCCCGCTCGATCATGTGCGGCGGCACCGGCGGGAACATCGCCACCAGGTGCCAGATCGACGACCCGGTGAAACCGACGACCGTACGGACCCCGAAGGCCGCCGCGGCGCGCGCGGTGTCGGCCATCTCCGCCGCGGCCCGCTGCCGTACCCCCTCGGGCTCACCGTCGCCCCAGATCCGCGCCGGCAGGATCGCCCGGTGGCGCTCGTCGATGGGCGCGTCGCAGACCGCCTGGCCCACCAGGTGGTTGGAGACGGCCCAGCAGGTGAGGCCGTACTTGTCCAGCAGGGCGTGGCGCCCGTCGAGGTATCCGGGCTCGTTCAGGGCCTTGTCGACCTCGAAGTGATCGCCCCAGCAGGCGAGTTCGAGCCCGTCGTAACCGAAGTCGCGGGCGAGCCGGCAGACCTCTTCCAGGGGCAGGTCGGCCCACTGGCCGGTGAAGAGTGTGAAGGGACGTGGCATGCGGAGACGACCTCCTACAGGGGTACGGGTGTGTAGACGGCGTTCTTCCCGGCGCTCTCCTCCACCGCCGCCAGCACCCGCTGCACCTGCAGCCCGTCCGCGAAGGACGGCTGCGGATCGGTGCCGGTGGCGATGGCGTGCACCAGGTCGCGCGCCTGGTGCACGAAGGTGTGCTCGTACCCCAGGGCGTGACCGGGCGGCCACCACCCCTCCAGGTACGGGTGCTCGGGCTCGGTCACCAGGATCCGGCGGAACCCGGCGGTGACCGCCGGCTCGGTGTGGTCGTGGAAGGACAGCTCGTTCAGCCGCTCCAGGTCGAAGGCCAGCGAACCGCGCTCACCGTTGAGTTCGACGCTGAGCGCGTTCTTGCGGCCCGCCGCCGTCCGCGTCGCCTCGAAGGAGGCCAGCGCCCCCGAGGCGAGCCGTCCGGTGAACAGCGCCGCGTCGTCGACGGTCACCTCGCCGCGCCCCGCATCGGCGCCCTGGGACCCCGAGAGCCCCGCCGTGGCCCCGGCGGGCAGGGGCCTGGACCGTACGAAGGTCTCGGTCAGCGCGGACACGCCCACCAGCGGCTCCCCCGCCAGGAACTGCGCGAGGTCCACGATGTGCGCGCCCAGGTCGCCGAGCGCGCCCGAGCCCGCGTGCTGCCGCTGGAGCCGCCAGGTCAGCGGGAACTCCGGGTCGACGAGCCAGTCCTGGAGGTAGGTGACGCGGACGTGCCGCAGCGCCCCGAGCCTGCCCTCCGCGATCAGCCGGCGGGCGTACGTCATGGCGGGCACCCGGCGGTAGTTGAAGCCGACCATCGCCACCTGTCCGCGGGTCCGGGCGCGTGCGGCGGCGGCCGTCATGGTCTCCGCCTCGGCGACCGAGTTGGCCAGCGGCTTCTCGCACAGCACGTGCTTGCCCGCCTCCAGGGCGGCGACGGCGATCTCCGCATGGCTGTCGCCCGGTGTGCAGATGTCGACGACCTGCACGTCGTCGCGGGCGATCAGGGCCCGCCAGTCGGTCTCGGCCGCGGCCCACCCGTGCTGGTCCGCCGCCGCCCGTACGGCCTTGACGTCACGTCCGCAGACGGCCGCGAGGACCGGCCGCGCCGGCAGGTCGAAGACGCGGCCCGCGGTGCGCCAGCCCTGGGAGTGGGCCGCTCCCATGAACGCGTATCCGACCATGCCGACGCCGAGCGTCGGCGGCGCCCCGGACGCGGTCCCGGCTTCCGCCCGCGCACCCGTCTCCGTCTCTTCCTTACCGGCCATACGGATTCCTCCTCGTCGAACTCGTCACTCGCACGGTGGGTGCTGGCGATGCGGCCCGGTCAGCTGAAGCCGGTCGGCAGGTACTGGTCGACGTTGTCCTTGGTGACGACGGCCGAGTAGAGGGTGATCGACGCCGGGATCTCCAGCTCCGACATGCCGCCCACCCCCTTGCCCTGGCCGAGCGCGCGCGCCAGGTCGATGGCGGACGCGGCCATGGTGGGCGGGTAGAGGACGGTGGCCTTCAGCACGCTGTTGTCCGCCTTGATGGCGTCCATCGCGGCCTTCGCCCCGGCCCCTCCGACCATCATGAAGTCGTCGCGCCCGGCCTGCTGGATGGCGCGCAGGGCGCCCACGCCCTGGTCGTCGTCGTGGTTCCACAGCGCGTCGAACTGCTTCTGCGCCTGGAGCAGCTGCGCCATCTTGGCCTGGCCGGACTCGACGGTGAAGTCGGCCGCCTGGCGGGCGACGCGCTCGATGTTGGGGTAGTTCTTGAGGGCGTCCGCGAAGCCCTGGCTGCGCTGCTTGGTCAGTTCCAGGTTGTCGAGGCCGGCCAGCTCCACCACCTTGGCGTTCTTCTTGTCCTTGAGCTGCTCGCCGATGTAGTTGCCGGCGTTGAGCCCCATGCCGTAGTTGTCGCCGCCGATCCAGCAGCGGTAGGCCTGCGGCGACGCGAAGATCCGGTCCAGGTTGACGACGGGGATGCCCGCCTTCATCGCCTGGAGGCCGACCTGGGTGAGCGCCTTGCCGTCGGCCGGCAGGACCACCAGTACGTCGACCTTCTTGTTGATCAGCGTCTGGACCTGGCCGATCTGCTGGGCGGTGTCGTTCGACCCCTCGGTGATCTCCAGGGTCACCTCGGAGTACTTCTCGGCGCGCGACGTGGCGTTCTCGTTGATGGCGTTGAGCCAGCCGTGGTCGGCCTGCGGACCCGCGAACCCGATGGTGACCGGCTTGCCGGGCTTGTCGTCGGTGGCGGCCGGCTCGTTGCCGACGGCCGACTCCTTCTTCTTCGGCTCGTTGCTGGTGCAGGCGGTGAGCAGGGCGCCCGCGGACACGGCCGCGGTGCCGAAGAGCAGTCCTCTGCGACTGGTTTCTGGCATGACGGTTCCAACCCTTCAGGT
The DNA here is from genome assembly GCF_053591455.1 of Streptomyces sp. NPDC003016. Classification (NCBI taxonomy): domain Bacteria; kingdom Bacillati; phylum Actinomycetota; class Actinomycetes; order Kitasatosporales; family Streptomycetaceae; genus Streptomyces; species Streptomyces sp. NPDC003016. The sequence continues at coordinate 35,042 of NZ_JBSFTV010000011.1, read as the reverse complement.
CAGGTCGTACGAGTAGGGGGGAGCAGGGGGCGGGGTCATGCCTCGCCGTGGCGCGCGGTGCGGCGCTGGACCAGTACGGCGGCGACGATGATCGCGCCCTTGGCGATCTGCTGTACGTCGCTCTGCAGGTTGTTGAGCGCGAAGATGTTGGTGATCGTGGTGAAGACGAGGACGCCGAGCACGGAGCCGACGATCGTGCCCCGGCCGCCGCTGAGCAGCGTCCCGCCGATGATCGCCGCCGCGATGGCGTCGAGTTCGTACAGGTTGCCGTTGGTGTTCTGTCCCGAGCCGGACAGGACGATCAGCAGGAAGGCCGCGATGCCGCAGCACAGTCCGGACAGCAGGTAGAGGTAGAGGCGCTGGCGCCGTACGTCGATGCCGGCGAGCCTGGCCGCCTCGGCGTTGCCGCCGACCGCGACCGTGCGCCGGCCGAAGGTGGTGCGGTTGAGCAGCAGCCAGCCGACGACGGTGACGACGGCGAACACCCAGACCAGCGGCGGTACGCCGAGCACGTACGAGTCGGGAATGCCCAGGTCGAGCACCGATTCGACGGTGACGATCTGCGTCTTGCCGTCGGTGATCTGCAGGGCGAGGCCGCGGGCCGACGCCAGCATGGCGAGCGTCGCGATGAACGGCACCATCCCGCCGTACGCGATGAGCAGTCCGTTGACGAGTCCGCAGGCGAGCCCGACGACCACCGCCGTGAAGAGGATGCCCGCGAAGCCGTACTCCTGGGTCGCGAGCGTCGTCGCCCACACCGAGGCGAGCGCCACGATCGCGCCCACCGACAGGTCGATGCCGCCGCTGGTGATGACGAAGGTCATGCCGACGGTGACGACGCCGATGACGGACGCCTGGGTGAGGACGAGCTGGAGGTTGCTGCTGTCCAGGAACTGGTCGGGCTTGGTGATGCCGCCGACGACGACGAGGACGGCGAGTACGCCGAGCAGCGACAGGTTGCGTACGTCGAGGCGCAGCCCGAGCCTGCGCCGGGCCGGCTGCTCGGTGGGCGGCCCGGCCGGGGTGACGACCGGTCCGTCCTGCTGCTGCTGCGCCGACGAGACGGGCTGCGTCATGGCGTCGGGCTCCCTTCCATCACGAGGTCGAGTACACGGTGTTCGTCGAGTTCCCGGGCGGGCGCCGTGTGGACGACGCGCCCTTCCCTGAGGACGAGCACCCGGTCGGCGAGCCCCAGGACTTCCGGGACTTCGCTGGATACGAGGAGTACGGCGAGGCCCTCGTCGGCCAGCCTGCGGATCACGGCGTACAGCTCGGCGCGCGCCCCGACGTCGACGCCGCGCGTCGGTTCGTCGAGCAGCAGCACCCGGCAGCCGCGCAGCAGCCAGCGGGCGAGTACGGCTTTCTGCTGGTTGCCGCCGGAGAGGGTGCGGACGGGGGCGTCGGGGTTGTCGGGGCGCAGGGACAGTTCGCGGGTGGCGGCCTGCGCGGCCCCGCGTTCGGCCGTACGGTCGAGCCAGCCGCCGCGCGAGAAGCGGGACAGCGTCGACACGGACACGTTGCGGGTGACGGATTCGAGCATCAGCAGGCCCTGCGCCTTGCGTTCCTCGGGGGCCAGTCCGATGCCTGCGCGGACGGCGGCGCGGACGCTGCCGGGGCGCAGGGGCTGCCCGCCGACGAGGACGCGGCCGGCGCTGGGCCTGCGCGCTCCGTAGATCGTCTCCAGGACCTCCGAGCGTCCGGAGCCGACGAGACCGGCGAGGCCGACGATCTCACCCGGACGGATGTCGAGGTCGAGGGCCGCGAACTCCCCTTGCCTGGCGAGCCCTTCGACCCGCAGCACGGGTGGGGCGGCCGCATCCCCGCCCGTGTCCGCCGCCCGTTCGGGGAAGACGTAGCCGACGTCGCGGCCGGTCATCAGGGAGACGACCTCGCGTGTCGGGGTGGTCTTGGCGGGCAGTCCGACCGCGACCGCGCGTCCGTCCTTGAGCACGGTCACGCGGTCGCCGATGCGCCGGATCTCCTCCAGCCGGTGGGAGATGTAGACGACGGCGACGCCGTCCGCGGTGAGCGCCGCCACGATGCGGAAGAGGTTCTCGACCTCGTCGGGGTCGAGGGCGGCGGACGGTTCGTCCATCACGATGAGCCGTACGTCGTGGGAGAGCGCCCGCGCCATGGAGACGATCTGCTGCTGGGCGGCGGAGAGCGAGCCGACGAGGGAGCCGGAGTCGATCTCCTGGTGGCCGAGGCGCCTCAGCAGGGCGGTCGCGGACGCGCGGGCCTCCTTGCCCCGTACGACGAAGCCGGCGGTGGTCGGCTCGTGGCCGAGGAAGATGTTCTCGGCGACCGACAGGCCCTCCACCAGGTCGAGTTCCTGGTAGATGGTGGCGATGCCGAGGCGCATGGCGGCGATGGGCGACTTCAGGGTGACCTCGGCGCCCTGCCAGGTGATCCCACCGCCGTCGGGCTGGTGTACGCCCGCGAGGACCTTGATGAGGGTGGACTTGCCGGCGCCGTTCTGGCCGAGCAGGCAGTGGACCTCGCCCGCCTGGACCTCCAGGTCGACGCCGTCGAGGGCGCGGACGCCGGGGAAGGACTTGGTGATGCCGGACATCGTGAGAAGAAGGGGTGGAGCTGCTTGCGGTGGCGCCATGACGGTTCCCCTCGGCTGGTGCGGCGGCCGGTGAGCGAGCAGGGCAGGATCTGGGCAGGACGGATCTGGGCACGGCGAAGCGGCCCGGGTGCGGTTGGTCGGTGCGGTGCGGGTCGTACGGGTCGTACGGGTCGTACGGGTCCTACGGGCGCCGCCCGGGGTCAGGCAGGCGAGAACAGGTGGTCGCTGATGAGCCTGGCCGCGCCGATCACGCCGGCGGCGGGCCCCAACTCGCCCAGGACGATGGGCAGGTTGCCGGTCGCCAGGGGCAGCGACTGGCGGTAGACCTGGGTGCGGACGCTTGCGAGCAGGGTGTGGCCGAGGCCGGTCACCCCGCCGCCGATCACCACGAGGCCGGGGTTGAAGAAGCTGACGAGTCCGGCGATGACCTGGCCGACGCGGTTGCCGCCCTCGCGGATGAGGTCGAGCGAGGTGGTGTCGCCGGCCGCCGCGGCCGCGGCGACGTCGGCGGCCGTGAGCCGTCCCGCCACTTCGAGCCGCACGGCCAGTTCGGGCGAGCTGCCGGAGCGGGCCGCGTCCTCGGCGTCGCGGGCGAGCGCGGCGCCGCTGAAGTGGGCTTCCAGGCAGCCCTTGTTGCCGCAGGCGCAGGGGCGGCCTTCCGGTTCGACCTGGATGTGGCCGATGTCGCCGGCGCTGCCGGTCGTACCGCGGTAGACCTCGCCGCCGACGACGATGCCGCAGCCGATACCGGTGCCTATCTTGACGCAGAGGAAGTCGCCGACGGAGCGTGCGACGCCGGCGTGCTGCTCCCCCATCGCCATCAGGTTCACGTCGTTGTCGACCATGACGGGGCAACCCAGTTCCTGGCTGAGCGCCTCGCGTACGGGAAAGCCGTCCCAGCCGGGCATGATCGGCGGCGCGACCGGCACGCCCTCCGGGAAGCGGACCGGGCCCGGTACGCCGATGCCCGCCCCGTCGAAGCCCTCGGCGAGGCCGGACGCCCTGAGCTTGGCGGCCAGGGCGAGGGCCTGTTCGAAGACGGCGACCGGGCCTTCCCGTACGTCCATGGGGTGGTTGAGGTGACCGAGCACCTCCAGTTCCGCGTTGGTGACGGCCACGTCGATCGAGGTGGCGCCGATGTCGACGCCGAGGAAGCGCAGGCCGGGCGCGAGCCGGATGTTGTGCGAGCGGCGGCCGCCGCGCGAGGCGGCGAGGCCGTCGGCCACGACCAGGCCGGTCTCGAGCAGCCGGTCCACCTCGACGGCGAGTTTCGAACGGGAGAGGTCGACCTGGTCGCCCAGCTGGGCACGGGAATTGGGCCCGCCGTCACGCAGCAGGCGGAGCAGTCGCGCCTGATGCGCGTTCGCGGGTCGCGCCGTCATCCGCCTCACGTGCCCCTCCCTGCCTGTCGGCCGTTCTCCGTCGCGCTTTGGAGGGGAACGTAGCAGCGGGTGCCGGGAGTGGGAAGAAGTTGGGCAGGAATCCGTCTCAACTTTCTCCACACCGAGGACAAAGAAGGTTTCCCGGGCAGTCCGCGGGGCCCGGGAACTGCGCCCCGGGCCCCGGTCCCGCCGGCGTGGTGCTACCGGGCCTCGCGCTGGTGGTAGGTCGTACGGGTGTGCTCGGTGTGCGCCCGCATGACCTCGGTGGCGCGCCGCTCGTCGCGGTCGGAGATCGCGGCGATCAGCGCGCGGTGCTCGGTCCAGGACTGCCTGCCGCGCTGCCGGGTGACGGGTGTGTAGTACCAGCGGACGCGCCGGCCCACCTGCGCCGCCAGTTCACTGAGGACGGCATTGCCCGCCAGCTCCATGACCTTGGCGTGGAACTGGGCGTTGAGCGACACGGCGAGGTCCACGTCGTCCTCGGCGACGGCCCGCTCGCCCCGGGCGCACACCTCCTCGAGCGCGGCGATGCCGGCGGACCCCGCGTTGGCGGCGGCGAGTCTGGCCGCCTCCGCCTCCAGGAGCGTACGGACGGAGAGGAGCTGGTCGGCCTCCTCCTCGGTGGGTTCGTGCACGAACGCGCCCTGCGCGGGCCGCAGATCGACCCACCCCTCGGTGTTGAGCCGCTGCAACGCCTCGCGCACCGGCTGCCGGGACACCCCCAGGTGCCCGGCGAGCTCGCTCTCGATCAGGTGCTGGCCGGGCCGCAGGGCCCGGGTCGTGATGAGTTCGAGCAGCGCCTCGTACACGCGCTCGCGGAGCGGCCCCGGCCGCTCCAGCCTGGGTACGGTCCCTTGCGGCAGTCCTGCGGACAACATCGCGGTCCCCTTCCGGCCAACATCGGCGAGCGGTAATTGGCTATCGTCTACAGTCTACCGAGCGCAATCCCTCTCGGCCCTGTTCTCCTGCCGCCGGGCCGGACCGCGTACCTCGGCGGCAGGACGTCGTCGAGGCGCCGGGGGCCGGGTGCAGGTCTCAGACGGTGACCCGGGGCCGCGTCGGGCCGAGGTAGTGCACGGCGGTCCGGTCGGCGTGCGGCACGAGGAGGCCCTGCAGTTCCTCGGCGGCGGTCTTGAGGAGGTGGCCGTCGCGGGCGGCGTGGAGGGTTTCGAGGGCGAAGGCGACGTGGACGGAGTCCTCGGTGACGCGGGTGCGGTGGGCGTCGCGGTGGTTCCAGTGCCGGGTCAGGACGCCGGTGGTGTCCGCGTAGACGATCTCGCCGGGCCTGGGGTTCTCGACGGTGCCGGGTTCGCCGAGCGGGGTGAAGGACTCGGTGCCGTCCGCGTACCGGATGTCGACGTCGCCGGTGACGTGGTCCAGGTCGAAGGCGCCGGCGGGCAGGCCGTGGCGGACGGAGACGGCGTTGTAGGAGTCGACGGCCGGGTTGATGCGCGGCAGGGCGCCCTTCTTGGCGAGGCGGCGGCCGAGCGCGTCGACGCTGGGGCGGATGCGGCGGGGGTTGGTCCCGAAGGAGCGGTAGGCGGTGTGCCATGCCTCGATGCGGGGGTCGGTCTCGCCGGCGGGCCGCCAGGCGCCGTCGGCGAGCTGTCGCTCCAGGTCTTCCAGAGCTGCGACGGTGTGGGGCCAGGGCTCGTGGCCGCGCAGGCCGGTGGCGGTGACCAGGGCGACGAGGGTGCCGGGGAAGGCGTCCGCGACAGCGGGGGCGAGGTGGAAGGCGGTCATGGGCGCGGGGTTTCCGTTCCTGCGTGCGGGGGTGGGTCAGGACTTCCAGGGGCCGATGCGGTCCAGGCGCCGGCGCTGCTGGCGCGCGGTGGGGACGTCGAGGCCCTGGCCGCGTTCGATGAGGTGGCCGGCGACGGCGGTGCGGTGCTCGACGGGCTTGTGGTCGTCGTACTTGAACTTCGCCACCACCTCGGTGACTTCCAGGCGCAGGCCGCGGATGCCGGACAGCATCCGGCCGTAGGGCGCCTGGCCGACGGCGACGGGGGCGTGGTCGCCGTCCGGCTGGAAGTGGGTGAGCTGGCGGCGCAGCAGCTCGGCCTTGGCCTCGGGGTCGTCGACGATCGTGGCGCGGCAGGTGAACTGGACGGCCGTGTAATAGCTGGTGGGAACGCCGTCGGTGGGCGGGGTGCCGGCCTCGGCGCGCCAGGGGCCGGGGACGAAGGCGTAGTCGCCGGTGACGGTGAGCAGGACGTTCGGGTCGCGCTCGATCGCCTTCCAGGCCGGATTGGGGCGGGCGAGATGGACCAGGAGGTGGGTTCCGTCGCTGGTGAAGTGGGTGGGGACGGCGACGGGCGCGTGGCCGGGCAGGCCGTTGACGCTCAGGACTGCGAAGTCGTGGCCGTCCGCGATCCAGGTCTGCCATTCGGCTTGGTCCAGGCCGGCGTCCCAGGGCTGGATGAACATGCTGCGCTCCTTGCGAGGCGGTGGTGCGGTGGGGAAGGGGCTCTCAGGTCAGGGCGAGGAGGCTGACGGCGACGGCGGCGGCGCCGAGCCCGACGAGCTGGCCGCGGTGGATGCGTTCGGCGAGCACGCTGCGGGCGAGCAGGACGGTGCCGGCCGGGTAGAGGGCGGTGATCACGGCGACGACGGCGAGGTCCCCGCTGCGGGCGGCGAGGAGGAACAGCAGGTTCGCCACGGAGTCCAGCACACCGGCGGCCGCCGACATCGCGTACGCGGGCTTCTCGGACCCGAGCCTGCGGTACATCAGCCCGGCCGCGGCCAGGGTGACGGCCGAGGAGACCGCCCGGCCCACGATCAGTGGGGCCACGCCGCTGTCGGACGGCGTCTGGTGCAGGAAGACCAGCTGGAGGGCGATGGCGGCGCCCGCGCCGAAGGCCAGCAGCAGCGCGGTGCGCGAGGGGCGCGCCACCCCGGCGCCGTGTCCGGCGCTGACGAGCACCACCGCGGCCAGCGCGAGCGGCAGGCCGACCAGTCCGGCGGCGCCCAGGTGCTCGCCCTGCAGCAGGCCCACACCGACGGGCAGCACGGCGGACACCAGGGCGGTGACGGGCGAGAGCACGTTCATCGGGCCGATGGCCAGGGTCCGGTAGAGCAGGGCGAACGCGGCGGCCGAGGCGACACCGGACGCGGCGCCCCAGCCGAGAGCGCCGGGGGTGAAGGAGGCGCCGAGGAACGGCCACAGCAGCAGCTCGACCGCGAGCGAGGCCGGGGCGGCGATCATCACGGTGCGCAGAACGTGCGCCTTGCGGGCGCCGAGCCCGCCGAGGAAGTCGGCGCATCCGTAGGCGAGGGAGCTGCCCAGGGCCAGCAGCAGAGCGATCACGATACATCCCTTACTATTTCAATGGAACGACTAAACTGTACAACGAACCGACCGAAGCATGTCAACCAAACGACCGGACGGTGCATTCCATTGGTCCACTGGCGAGGATGGTGATCGGATGAGCGAGACAGAGGCGGCCCTGCGGACGCTCGCGCACAACGTCAGGGCGGCGCGCAACCGCGCGGGCCTGTCGCTGGACGAGCTCGGCCGGCGCGCCAAGGTCAGCAAGGGCGCCCTGGTCGGGCTGGAGAAAGCCCAGGGCAACCCGAACTTCGCCACCCTGGTCCGGCTGGCCGACACCCTCGGCGTCTCGGTCTCCGCCCTGATGGAGGGACCGGCCGAAGGCCGCGTCCGCGTCGTGAGCGCCGACGCCGTGATGCCCCTGTGGACCGGACAGCAGGGCAGCGAAGCCCGGCTCATGCTGACGACCTCGGGCCCGGCCCCGGTCGAGGTCTGGCGCTGGGAACTCGTACCGGGCGAGGAGTACCCCAGCCACCCCCACCAGGCCGGAGTCGTCGAAACCGTCAGCGTCACCGCCGGACGGATGACCCTGGTCGTCGACGGCACCGAGCACCCCGTCGAAGCCGGACAGACCGCCGCCTTCGACGGCGACGCCCCCCACACCTACCGCGGATCCGGCACCACGGCCTGCCACCTGATCATGACCGTCCACCTGCCGCCCGGCCCCGCGCCCACAACCTGAGCCACGCGCAGGACGTACGCGCGGCGGCCCACCCGCCCGGCCGCGCCTCCCCGTACGTCCGCCCGGTCACCTCGGGGCCGAGCGCGGCGCGTCACGGGGTCACGGGCTGCACGGGGTCACGGGCAGCGGATGACCTGGCCCGCGTACGAGAGGTTCCCGCCGAAGCCGAAGAGCAGCACCGGCGCGCCGGACTCGACCTCGCCGCGCTCGACGAGCTTGGACAGGGCCATCGGGATGCTGGCCGCCGAGGTGTTGCCCGACTCCACGACATCGCGGGCGATCACCGCGTTGACCGCGCCGATCTTCTGCGCGATGGGCTCGATGATCCGCAGGTTCGCCTGGTGCAGGACGACCGCCGCCAGTTCCTCCGGCGTCACCCCGGCCCGCTCGCACACCTTGCGGGCGATGGGCGGCAGCTGGGTGGTGGCCCAGCGGTAGACCGACTGGCCCTCCTGGGCGAAGCGCGGGGGCGTGCCCTCGATCCGTACGGCGTGGCCCATCTCCGGCACCGAGCCCCAGAGCACCGGACCGATCCCCGGCTCCTCGTCCTCGGCGCACGCCTCGACGACCGCGGCACCCGCGCCGTCGCCGACGAGTACGCAGGTCGTGCGGTCGGTCCAGTCGGCGATCTCGGCCATCTTGTCGGCGCCGATGACCAGGGCGCGGGCGGAGGAGCCGGCCCGTACCGCGTGATCGGCCGTCGCGAGGGCGTGGGTGAACCCCGAGCAGACGACATTGAGGTCCATCGTGGCGGGCGACGGCATGCCGAGGCGGGCCGCGACGCGGGCGGCCATGTTCGGGGAGCGGTTGATCGCGGTGGAGGTGGCGACCAGGACGAGGTCGATGTCGGCGGGGGTGAGGCCCGCGGCGGCGAGGGCCTTGGCACCGGCGTGCGCGGCGAGCTCGTCGACGGGCTCGTCGGGCCCGGCGACGTGGCGGGTCCTGATGCCCACACGGCTGGTGATCCACTCGTCGCTGGTGTCGACCATGGCCGCCAGATCGTCGTTGGTGAGCACCTTGGCAGGCTGATAGTGCCCGAGCGCGACGACTCGTGAGCCGGTCATTGGCGGTTCCACCCCTCTTTGCGGACAGTCGGAACGGCCCAGTCTTCTTTGTGACTCACCGGTACGAGGGCAAGTGAACCGACAGGATTCGCTCCCGACTCTTTGGAGCTTCCTGCTGACGGCGACCCTTGACCCCCTCAACAGCATACTGTAGACAATATTCTGTCGGTCCTTCCCGCTCCCCCTCACTCGGTCCCTCGACCGATCGGAGAGCCCCGTGAAAGTCGCAGTTGCCGGCACTAGAGCCATCGGCGCGTATGTCGGGGCCGCGCTCCACCGGGCGGGCGGCGGGGACCTGGGACGAGGAGTCCCAGACGGAGACGACGACGGTGTGCGCGTACTGCGGCGCCGGCTGCACCCTCACCCTGCACGTGCAGGACAATGAGATCGTCAAGGTCACCTCACCGCACGACAACCCGGTGACCCACGGCAACCTGTGCATCAAGGGCCGGTCCGGCTACCAGCACGTACAACAGCGCCGATGATGAAGATCACGAAGAAGTGAGTGGGACTGATCACCATGGGACGGGTCACCGAGCGCCGCCGCGTCATCCGCGTCAGGGACGGCGTGGTGAGCGCCCGGCCGGACACGCTGGTCGCCGAGGAGCCACTGGAGATCCGGCTGAACGGCAGGCCGCTCGCGATCACCATGCGGACACCGGGCGACGACTTCGCGCTCGCGGCGGGGTTCCTGGTGAGCGAGGGGGTGCTGGCGGCCGCCGACGACGTGCAGTCGATCGTCTACTGCGCGGGGGCGACAGCGGACGGCGTGAACACGTACAACGTGGTGGACGTGAAGCTGGCCCCCGGTGTCCCCGTCCCCGACATCACCCTGGAGCGCAACGTCTACACGACGTCGTCGTGCGGCCTGTGCGGCAAGGCGAGCCTCGACGCGGTACGCACCACCGCGCGCTTCCCGATCGCCGACACTCCCCCGGTCCGGCTGACGCCCGAGCTGCTCGCCGGCCTCCCCGACCGGCTGCGGGCCGCGCAACAGGTGTTCGACAGGACCGGCGGCCTGCACGCCGCCGCGCTCTTCTCGGAGACGGGCGAGCTGCTCGACGTCCGGGAGGACGTGGGCCGCCACAACGCGGTCGACAAACTGGTGGGCCGGGCGCTGCGGGACGGGCGTCTGCCGCTGTCCCGGGCGGTGCTGCTGGTTTCCGGCCGGGCGTCGTTCGAACTCGCCCAGAAGGCGGTGATGGCCGGGATCCCGGTCCTCGCGGCGGTCTCGGCGCCTTCGTCGCTGGCCGTGGACCTGGCGGCCGAGACCGGCCTGACGCTGGTCGGTTTCCTGCGCGGCCCCGATATGAACGTGTACGCGGGCGACGAGCGCATCGCCCTGCACCCCGGGGTCTGACGCTCCCCGCGACACGGGATACGGGCCCGGCCGGCGGGGAACGCCCCTGCGCCGGCCGGGCCTCTCCGTTCTTGCGCCTCAGCGCTGCCCGCGCCTGCCTCGGGCTCGCTGCCTGGCCTCCGCCGGGGGCGGGACGAACTGGAGCGCGAGGGTGGCCGGGGGCTTCGCGACGCCGGGGCCGCCGGCCGCGACCCAGGCCAGGATGTCGTCCGTGCAGTCGTCGTCCAGTGCCCAGCCGACCCAGGCGGCGCGGCCGCCTCTCCTGCGGCCCTCGGTGGAGGGCTGGACGACCACGACGTTGGCCTGTCCGCACGGGCCGAGGCAGTCGCTGGTACGTACGGCGAGCGTCCCGCCGGACGCGGCGGCCGCGTCGCGCAGGCGGCGCAGCTGGCCCTCGTGGTCCGTACCCGGGTTCTTGCGGGCGTCGCCGCAGCAGCAGCCGCGGCACACGGTGAGGGCGCAGGGGCGGGGACCGAAGGGGCGTATCGCGGAAGTCACTGGACGATCTTGCCAGGTGCGACGGCCTCTTGCGGGGTGCGGGTGCGGTGCGGCGCTGTCCCCCTGCCCGCCTCTTCCCGAAACACGCGGCGAAGCCGCAGGCTGTCACAGCCGGTAAGGGGCGGGTCCGGAAAAGCTCCGCAGGACCTCATCCCGGCACCGTTGCCGAAGGCGCCGGCCGCACCGCATCCGCATCCGCGTCCCGTGAACGCCGTTTCGCGATCACCGCGCACACCATCAGCTGCATCTGGTGGAACAGCATCAGCGGCAGTACGGCCAGGCTCGCCTCCGCCCCGAACAGCACGCTCGCCATGGGGAGCCCCGCCGCCAGCGACTTCTTCGACCCGGCGAACTGGATCGCGATCCGGTCCGCGCGCCCGAAGCCGAGCCGCTTCGCCCCGTACCAGCTCAGCGTCAGCATCACCGCGAGCAGCACCGCCTCCACCCCCACCAGCGCGCCGAGCCGGCCCGGACTCGCCTGGTGCCAGACGCCCCCGGTCACGCCCTGGCTGAACGCGGTGTAGACGACGAGCAGGATCGAGCCGCGGTCCACGTACCCGAGCGCCTTCTTGTGCCGCACCAGGAATCCGCCGACCCACCGGCGCAGGAGCTGGCCCGCCACGAACGGCACCAGCAGCTGGAGCACGATCTTGAACAGCGAGTCCGCCGAGAAGCCGCCCCCGCCGCCGATCAGCAGCGCGGCGAGCAGCGGGGTCAGGAAGATCCCGACGAGGCTGGAGAAGGAGCCGGCGCAGATCGCCGCCGGCACGTTGCCGCGTGCGATCGAGGTGAAGGCGATCGAGGACTGGACGGTCGAGGGGACCAGGCAGAGGAAGAGGAGGCCGCCGTACAGCTGAGGGGTGAGGACGTACGGGACGAGGCCCCTCGCCGCGAGACCGAGCAGCGGGAAGAGCGCGAACGTACAGACCAGGACCGTCAGGTGCAGGCGCCAGTGCCGGAGTCCGTCGAGTGCCTCACGGGTGGAGAGCCGCGCGCCGTACAGGAAGAACAGCAGCGCGACCGCCCCGGTCGAAACCCCGCCCACCGCTTCGGCGGCCGTACCGGACGCCGGCAGCAGTGCCGCGAGGACGACCGTCCCGATGAGCATCAGGATGTACGGATCGACCGGCAGCCAGGAGGGCAACTGAAACGACGTGCGGCGACTCATTGGCTCCACTTGCTTGCTCTCGGGTGATACGTGCCCGCTCCATGTTCCGCCTCTTCCGCGCGATCGGGAATCCCATATACCGAACTCACTGTCATCACGGTTGCCGATGACGGGAAGTACGCTCGCCCCATGTACGAGCCCACCCAGCTCCGCACCTTCCTGGCGGTCGCCCAGACCCTGAGCTTCACCCGGGCCGCCCGGCGCCTCGGCCTGCGCCAGTCCACGGTGAGCCAGCACGTGCGCCGGCTGGAGGAGGCGACGGGGCGACGGCTGTTCACCCGCGACACGCACCGGGTGGAGCTGACGGAGGACGGCGAGGCGATGCTCGGTTTCGCCCGTACGATCCTGCGCGCCCACGAGCGGGCCGCGGCCTTTTTCACCGGTACCCGGTTGCGGGGGCGGCTGCGCTTCGGCGCGTCGGAGGACTTCGTACTGACCCGGCTGCCCGAAATCCTGGAGTCGTTCCGCCGGGACCACCCCGAGGTGGAACTGGAACTGACCGTCGAGCTGTCCGGCACCCTGCACCGGCAGCTGGAGGCGGGCCGGCTCGATCTGGTCCTGGCCAAGCGGCGGCCCGGCGACACCCACGGCGAGCTGGTGTGGCAGTCGACGCTGACGTGGATCGGCGCGCCGTCCCTGCGCCTCGACCCCGACCGCCCGGTGCCGCTGATCGTCTTTCCGCCGCCCGGCATCACCCGGGCCCGCGCCCTGGAAGTGCTGGAGGAGGACGGCCGCCCCTGGCGCATCGCCTGTACGAGCGGCAGCCTCAGCGGCCTGATCGCGGCGGCCCGCGCGGGGCTCGGCGTCATGGCCCACACCCGGGGCCTGATCCCGCCGGGCCTGGCCCCCGTACCGGCGAAGGCGGGCCTGCCGGAACTCGGCGGCGTGGACTTCGTCCTGCTGCACGGCCGCAGGCAGGCCGCCGCCCAGGAGGCGGCGGACGCGCTGGCGGCGGCGATCCTGGCGGGCGGCGACCGGCTGCACCGGCCTCCGGCCGGCCCACGGTGAGACGGACGGGCGAGGACGGACGCAGACGAACACAGGCGGACACAGGCGGAACCGGGGAGTGCGGATGCGCAGCGCGCGTACAGATTCCGTGGAGATTCCCGCGCACCGCGCTCACTCCGCCCCCAGGAGAGCGTCCGGGGCTTCCCCTGTGACCGGATTTCACCTGTTGACCGACGCATATCCAGATGAATTCGGATTCTGTGCCCTCTCCCGCGGCCAGGCACCGTGGGGTACCGTCACCGGCGCTGTGCGGAGCGCCACAAGGAGTAGTCATTGCGCGAGTTCACTGTTCCACCCCTGGTGACGGCGCCTCCGGTCGGCGGACTGGCGGACGCCGTCTTCGACCACGCCGAGCAGGACCCGCACCGTGTCGCGCTCGGACGCAAGGGCGAGGACGGGCGCTGGCAGGATGTGTCGGCGGGCCGGTTCCGTGACGAGGTGCTGGCCGTCGCCAAGGGGCTGCTGGCCCACGGCGTGCGGTTCGGCGACCGCGTCGCGATCATGTCACGTACACGCTACGAGTGGACCCTCTTCGACTTCGCGCTCTGGACGGTCGGGGCCCAGCCGGTGCCGGTCTACCCCACCGCCTCCGCCGACCAGGTCTTCTGGACGCTGTACGACGCCGGGGTGACGGCCTGCGTGGTCGAGCACGAGGACCACGCGATGACCATCGGCTCGGTGATCGACCGGCTGCCGATGCTGGGGCGCCTGTGGCAGCTGGACGCGGGCGCCGAAGCGGAACTGGTCCTGGCCGGGGCGGACATCGGCGACGACGTGGTGCACCGTCACCGGCGGGCGGTGACGCCGGATTCCGTGGCGACGGTGATCTACACGTCCGGCACCACGGGCCGGCCCAAGGGCTGTGTGATCACGCACGCCAACTTCATGTACGAGTGCGACACCCTGCTGGCCCGCTGGGAGCCGGCGTTCCGCTCCGGACCGGGTGACGACGCGGCGACGCTGCTGTTCCTGCCGCTCGCGCACGTCTTCGGGCGGATGGTCGAGGTCGCGGCGGTGCGCGGGCGGGTCAGGCTCGGGCATCAGCCCGTGCTCGCGGCGCAGGCGCTGATGCCGGACCTGGTGGCCTTCCGGCCCACGTTCGTCCTGGCCGTGCCGTACGTCTTCGAGAAGGTCTGCGGCGGCGCGCGCCGGACGGCGGAGGCGGGCGGGAAGGCCGGGGTCTTCGACAAGGCCGTCGAGGTGGCGGTGCGGTACGCCGAGGCTCAGGAGCACCGCGCCTTCGGCACCGGCCCCGGGCCCTCCGCCGCGCTCCGGCTCCAGCACCAGTTCTTCGAGAAGGCGGTGTACGCGAAGGTGCGCGAGGCCATGGGCGGGCGCGTGCGGCACGCGATGTCCGGCGGCTCGGGCATGGAGCGGCGGCTGGGCCTGTTCTTCGCGGGCGCGGGCGTGACGATCTTCGAGGGGTACGGGCTCACCGAGACGACGGCGGCCGCGACCGCGAACCCTCCCGAGCGCACCCGCTTCGGCACGGTGGGGCTTCCCCTGCCCGGTACGACGGTCCACATCGCGGACGACGGGGAGATCTGGCTGCACGGCCCCCAGGTCTTCTCCGGCTATCTGAACGACCCCGGGGCCACCGACGCCGTACTGCGCGAGGGCTGGCTGGCCACGGGGGACATCGGCGCGCTGGACGAGGACGGCTACCTGACGATCACCGGGCGGAAGAAGGAGATCCTGGTCACGTCGGGCGGCAAGAGCGTGTCGCCGACCGGTCTGGAGGAGCGGGTACGGGCCCATCCGCTGGTGGCCCAGTGCATCGTCGTCGGCAACGACAGACCGTACATCGCGGCGCTCGTCACCCTCGACCAGGATGCCGTGGACCACTGGCTCCAGATGCGCAACAAGCCGCCGCTGGCCCCGGCCGACCTGGTGCGCGATCCCGACCTGGAGATGGAGGTGCGGCGCGCGGTGGTGGCCGCGAACACGCTGGTCTCGCAGGCCGAGTCGATCCGTACGTTCCGGATACTGGCCCACCGGTTCAGCGAGGAGCACGGGTTGCTGACCCCCTCGCTCAAACTCAAGCGCAAGGCGATCGAGGCGGCGTACGCGGTGGAGGTCGAAGCACTTTACCGCTGACGGGAATGCGCGGGGCCCCGTGATCGTTGACGGGGGGAAGTACCAACCGACGACGTAAGGATCGATCGCTCGTGAGCAAGGCCCCTTCCCTCACCCTGAACAACGGCGTCGAGATGCCCCAGCTCGGTTTCGGCGTCTGGCAGGTGCCTGACGACGAGGCCGAGAAGGCTGTCGGGACCGCGATCCAGGCCGGGTACCGCTCCATCGACACGGCCGCGATCTACGAGAACGAGACGGGCACCGGAAAGGCCATCGCCTCCTGCGGTGTCGCCCGTGACGAGCTGTTCATCACGACGAAGCTCTGGAACACGGAGCAGGGTTACGACTCCACGCTGCGCGCCTTCGACGCATCGCTGGCGAAGCTCGGCCTGGACTACGTCGACCTGTACCTGATCCACTGGCCGCTGCCGGCCAAGGACGCGTACGTGGACACGTACAAGGCCTTCGAGAAGATCTACGCGGACGGCCGCGCCAAGGCGATCGGCGTCTCCAACTTCCTTCCCGAGCACCTCGAGCGCCTGATCGGCGAGACCTCGG
This sequence comes from Streptomyces sp. NPDC003016, assembly GCF_053591455.1. Classification (NCBI taxonomy): domain Bacteria; kingdom Bacillati; phylum Actinomycetota; class Actinomycetes; order Kitasatosporales; family Streptomycetaceae; genus Streptomyces; species Streptomyces sp. NPDC003016. Next base: position 19,346 of record NZ_JBSFTV010000011.1, on the reverse strand, counting down.
TCGTTCCGGCCGTCAACCAGATCGAGCTCCACCCGCAGCTCCAGCAGGAGGCGTCCCGCGCCTTCCACGCCCAGCACTCCATCGCGACCGAGGCGTGGTCGCCGCTCGGCCAGGGCAAGGGCCTGCTGGAGGTCCCGACGGTCGTGGCCGTGGCCCGCAAGCACGGCAGGACCCCGGCCCAGGTGGTGCTGCGCTGGCACCTCCAGATCGGCAATGTCGTGATTCCCAAGTCCGTGACACCGTCCCGGATCGCGGAGAACCTCGACGTCTTCGACTTCGAGCTGGACGCCGACGACCTGGCGGCCTTCGCCGCGCTCGACGAGGAAAGGCGTCTCGGCCCCGACCCGGCGACCTTCGACTTCGGCGCCTGACGCGGAGCCGGAACTCGACGGCGCCTGCCGGACCCGCTCCGGCAGGCGCCGTTCGCCGTCCACCACTGCCTCGACTGCCTCAAGGAGCAAGGGATATGAGCCGGGAAGCCCGGGAGCCACGGCTCAAGGCCATCGAGGAAGGACCGTACCGGTTGCGCAATGCCGGCAGCGGGCTGCTCCTCGAGGTGTACGGCGGAGGCAAGGGCAGCGGCGTCAACGTCCAGCAGGGCAAGGACAGCGGCGCACCGGCGCAGCAGTGGGAAGTGTCGGCCGTGCACAGCGGCGGCGGCCTCTACCACCTGGTGAACGCCGCGAGCGGCAAGCGGCTCGACGTGGCCGGGGCCTCCACCGAGAACGGCGCCAACGTCCAGCAGTGGAAGGCCAACAACTTCGGCGCCCAGGAGTGGATCATCGAACAGCACCTGGACGCACCGGGCACGGTCACTCTGATCAGTTACGTCAGCGGGCTGCTGCTGGAGGTCGCTGACGGCAGCATGGACGACGGCGCGAACGTGCGGCAGTGGGAGGACACCGACTCCCCCGGTCAGTGGTGGCAGTTGGAGCCGGTGATCGTCCTTTAGGTCCGGTCCGCCGCCCGGTCAGACGCGGTGCGCGATGTGCAGGGTGCGCGCCCTCAGCAGGAACACGTCCGGGCGCCGCGCCAGCCCCGCCGCGTCCTGTGCGTCCAGCAGCCGGTCCAGCGTCGCGGCGTCGTCGGCCGTCAGGTGTCCGGCGAACTTGTCGCGCTGCCGCGTGAAGGTCTCGACGACCGTCTCGCGCGCCGCGGCCGACAGCGGCGCCGGCAGGTCGAGGAGGAACGAACGGCTGGTGTCCGGGGTCAGCCCGGCGGCGGCCAGCAGCGCACTCCAGTCCTCCACCTCGGCCTTCGCGCCGGGCAGCGCCTCCCGCATCGCGGTGAACCACTCGCTCCACACGGCCTCCAGCCGCACCTCCAGACCCGGCCTGCCGATCCCGATGTCACGGGGCAGGTGGCGCGCCGGCAGGCCGCCCTCGAACAGGGCCACCGCTCCGCCGGGCCGCAGCAGTCCGGCGAAGCCGGTGAGGGCCGCGCGCTGGTCACCGACGTGGTGCAGGGAGTTGGCGGCCCAGACCAGGTCGGCTTCACCCAACGAGCCCAGATCGTCCGGCACTTCGGCGACCACCGTCCGTACCCGCTCCCCCAGCCCGGACCGCTCCGCCCGCGCCCGGGCGCGTTCGAGGAGCGCCGGGGTGCTGTCGACGGCCACCACCTCCGCGTCCGGGAACACCTCGGCGAGCAGGCAGGTGATCAGTCCGGGACCGCTGCCGACGTCCAGGACGCGGCGTACGCCCTGCGTGCCCCGGAAGCGCTCGGCGATCCAGGCGGCGGCCTGCTCGTACACCGGACGGTGCACCTCGGCCTCGTGCTCCAGGAGCGTGGCGAGCGCGTCCCAGTCGAAGTCGGTGGCGTGGTGACCGTGACCGTGGTCGTGGGTGGGGCGGTGAGCGTGATCGGCACTGTGGTGATCGCTGTGGGTCGTCATGTGTCCACCTTCTCGCCGGACCGCTCCCGCGGCGAATCTCCTTGCCGCTTCGGCAAAACGCCGGCGTGCGGGGCGGTCGGGGGGCGCCGACGGCACGGAGCGCGCCGAGCTCGCGCGGCATCTGCCGCAGGCGGTCGCGCAGGCGGTCGCGCAGCCCGGCCGGTTCCAGCACCCGATCCGCCCCCGAGTCCGGGAACCGCGCGTGGAAGTCCGCCCGGTACTGCCGCCAGTGCGCGGCCGGGCGAACCCCTGTCGACGGCTCGTGCGCGGACTCCCCTTCCCCACACCCGGTTCCCGTATCCGGTCGTCACGGGCGTGACGCAGAGGTGTGACGCCGATGTATTGCTGAGGCGAACCGGCGGCCATAGCTTGCGGACATGGAGTTGGAGCTGCGCCACCTGCGGACCGTACGGGCCATTGCCGACGCCGGAAGTCTCACCAAGGCGGCGGCGTCCCTCGGGTTGGCGCAGCCCGCGCTGAGCACGCAGCTGCGGCGGATCGAGAAGGCGCTCGGCGGCCCTCTCTTCGACCGCGACCACACCGGTTCGCGGCCCACCCCGCTCGGCGAACTGGTCCTGGAGCGGGCACGGGTGCTGCTGCCGGCGGTCCGCGAGCTCCAGGAGGACGCGATCCGTTTCGCCAACACCTGGGCGAACATCCAGCGCTTCCGGCTCGGCGGTACGCACGGGCCGCTGCTGGGCGGCCTGGTGGACCGGCTGGCGACCGCCCTCCCCGCCACGCCCGTCACCACGCACACCACCTGGTCGGTGGGTGAGATCAGCACGATGCTGGTCGAGGGCAGGCTGGACTTCGGCCTGATCGGGACCTGCGGGCAGAGCGCACCGCCCGCGGCGGACCGGCTGACCTGGCAGCTCGTCGGTGTCGACCCGGTCTTCGTGATGCTGCCCGAGTCCCACCGGCTCGCGGACCGGGCGGAGTTGGAGCTCAGGTGGCTGGCCGGGGAGTGCTGGACGGACGTGCCGGGCGAGGGCTGCTTCGCGGACTGTTTCGCCGCGGCCTGCGCGCGGGCCGGTTTCGCCCCGGTGTCGGTGTACGAGACGGACACGGCGTCCTGCGTCCATCTCGTCCAGGTGGGGCGGGCGACGGGCCTGTGCCGGGCGACGTTCCCGCCGACGCCGGGAATCGTCACGCGCCCGCTGGCCGGGGCGCCGCTCAGCTGGCGCCATCTGCTGGGCTGGCATCCGGGGGCGCCGGCGGCCGACGCGGCGGTGGCGGTGAGCGGGCACACGCACGGGGCGTACGCCGATGCGGTGGCGCGCAGCGAGAGCTACACGGCGTGGCTGGCGTCCCACCCACGATTCGGCGCGACGTCCTGACGGGCCCTCCACCGCGTCGGCCGTCCCCTCCCCGCGCGGCCCGCGGAGGGAGGGGGCGGGCACCCGGCCGCGTCAGCTCGCCCCGTGCCCCGGCGCGATGTCCTCGACCCGGCGCGCGAGCTCGAAGTCGAGTGCGGTGACGGCGCCTCCCACACTGTGCGTGTTGACGGTCAGCGCCACGGTGTTGTAGCCGAGCGTCAGGTCGCAGTGGTGGTCCAGCTCGTCCTGGATCCCGGCGACATGGACGACCAGCGCGGTGGCCGCGAAGTGCGTGCCGAGCCGGTAGGTACGGGCGATCCGGTCGCCGTCCAGCGACCAGCCCGGAAGTTCACGGAGACGGTCCTCGATCTCCTTCTGCGACAACGGCTCAGCGGCCATGGGGAAGCTCCCTCCACGATGTGGTGTGGCCCGCCAGCCTGCCACCTTCCGGCCGGAACGGGCGCGCGCCACCGCGCGTCGGTTACCGTCTTGTCCCATGACAACTGTCGCGGTCGACAAGGGCGTGGGCGCGCTGCTTCGCGGCTGGCGGGAGCAGCGCCGGCTGAGCCAGCTGGAGCTCGCCCTGCGCGCGGATTCGTCCGCCCGGCACATCAGCTTCATCGAGACCGGCAGGTCGCGCCCGAGTGAGGAGATGGTGCTGCGCCTGGCCGAGCACCTCGACGTACCGGTGCGGGAGCGCAACGCCCTCCTCCTGGCGGCCGGTTACGCCCCTCAGTACGCCGAGACCCCGCTCGACGACCCGGCGCTGGGCGCCCTGCGGGCGGGCATCGGGCAGCTGCTGGCGGGATACGAGCCGTACCCCGCCCTCGTCGTCGACGGCTCGTACACCGTCGTCGCCGCGAACCGCGGCATCATGATGCTGCTCGACGGCGTGCCGGAGCACCTCCTCGCGCCCCCGCTGAACGCGATGCGGCTCACCCTCCACCCCGAGGGCCTCGCCCCGCGGATCCGCAACCTGCCGGAGTGGCGCGGGCATCTCCTGGCGCAGATGGAGCGCCAGATCGCGCTGGCCAGGTCACCGGCGCTGCGCGCGCTGTACGACGAGGTGGCGGCCTATCCCGTGCCGGAGCCCGGGCCGGGAGAGGCGCGGCGCCCGGAGGATCCGCCGTACCCGTACTTCGCGCTGCCGCTCCAGGTCGAGCACGACGGCCAGGTGCTGTCGTTCATTTCGTCGATCTCGACTTTCAACACGCCGATGGACGTGACGGTCGCCGAGCTGGCCATAGAGACGTTCCTCCCGGCCGACCCGGCGACGGTCAAGTACCTCCAGTCGCTGTCCGCCTGAGCGAGCGGCCACTCACCCCGGCCACTCACCCCGGCACTCACCCCCGGGCGCGCAGCGCGAGGTGCTGGAGCCCGGCGAATCCGGCGACGGTGGCGGCCTGCATCGGGATCCAGAACGTCCCGGCGGTCGTCGGCGAGAACCACAGCACGAGCGCGGCGAGGCTGGCCACGGCCCACACCAGGTTGGCCTCGATGACGGCCTTGACGGGGAAGCCTGCGGGCTGCCGGCGCGAGGCGAGGTATCCGACCCCGGCCCCGAACAGCACGAGGAACAGTCCGGCTTCGAGCACCAGGACCGGCCCGACCCCGAGGAGCCGCCCGACGGGGCCGGATGCGGCGACGTACACCAGCCCGTTGGTGGTGGTGACCACGGCGTCGAGCGCGAGGAAGCGGCGCAGCATCGTCCGGGGGTCGGTGGTGCGGGACAGGTTCGCGAGCAGGGTTGCGGACATGACGCGTCAGCCTCCGTCGAGATCGTGGTCGTGGTCGTGGTCGTACGGACTGGAAGGGGGCCGGGGGCCGGGCGGAGTGCGCCGCCCGGCTCCCGGTGACCGCAACGATGCCGGGTCTGCGGAAGAGGGTCGATTACCTCCGGGGTAATGCGGCAGCGGGGCGCCCCTCGTACCGCATCGGGTGGAATACCGCCGCGCGGGGGGCGTGGTGTGCTGGTTGCGGGCGCAGGCCGGCGGCGCGGCGGCGGGGAGGGAGCGGACCTGTTCATCCGGAGGAGACCCCGATGGCGATTTCCACGCGGGCCGAACTGACGGGCGTGACGACCGAGCAGCACGACGAGCTGCATGCCAAGCTCCAGGTGCTTCCCGGCAACGCCTTCGAGGGCTGTCTGGCGCACGTCACCGTCCCGACCGGCTCCGGCCTGCGGATCTTCGATCTGTGGGAGTCCGAGCAGGCCCCGCGGCGGTTCGACGAGACCGTCATGCCGGTCGCGGCGGAGGCCGGTGGCCCGCGGGGCGGGATGCCGCAGACCTCGCAGGTGCACGACCACGGGGTGCCGGGGATGCAGCCGGCCGGAGCGCTCCGGCCGCCGCTCCGGAAAATCCTTCGGAGAATTCCGGGCGAGCTGTCGATCCCGGTGCCTCCCGTTCGACGCAAGGGTGAGAGGCGGGGAAAGCCCCCGTCCTCCCGTACCGAGGAGTCACCATGCCGCGCTTCCTGACGCTGATCCGCATCGACGAGCAGAACGCCCCCGCCGAGGGCCCCAGTCCCGAGCTCGTGGAGCGCATGGGCGCGCTGTTCGAGGAGATCACCAAGGCCGGGGTCATGCTGGACACGGCCGGGCTCACGCCGACCTCCGAGGGCACCAGGGTCACCTGGTCCGGCGGGAAGACGAGCTGCACCGACGGGCCCTTCACCGAGAGCAAGGAAGTCATCGGCGGTTACTCCATCATCCAGGCCAGGGACAAGGCCGAGGCGGTGGAGTGGACCAAGCGGTTCCTCCAGACCCACGAGGACTACTGGACCATCACCGTCGAGGTCCGCGAGATCACCGAGGGCTGATCCGGGCGCCCTGCCCCGCTTGCCCCGCCCCCGTGCGGCTGCTCTGATACGTGGTCGTGACAGCAGCAGCAAGCGACGTGACCGAGACGGTCGAAGCGGTGTTCAGGATCGAGTCCGGGCGCATCATCGCAGGTGTCGCCCGCATCGTGCGGGACGTGGGCATCGCCGAGGAGCTCGCGCAGGACGCTCTGGTCGCCGCACTGGAGCGGTGGCCGGAGTCGGGTGTCCCGGACAGGCCGGGCGCCTGGCTCATGGCCACCGCCAAGCACCGTGCGATCGATCTCGTACGCCGCAAGGAGACGTACGCGCGCAAGCTGGCGGAGGTGGGGCGGGCACTGGAGGACGTGCCGCCGCCCGATCCGGGGGCTGTCGACGCCGACGGCATCGACGACGATCTGCTGCGGCTGGTCTTCACCGCGTGCCATCCGGTCCTGTCGACGGAGGCCCGGGTCGCGCTCACACTGCGGCTGCTGGGCGGGCTGACGACGCAGGAGATCGCCCGCGCGTTCCTGGTCTCCGAACCTGCCGTCGCCCAGCGGATCGTGCGCGCGAAACGGACGCTCGCCAAGGCCGGGGTGCCCTTCGAGGTTCCGTACGGCGCCGACCGTGCGGCCCGCGTCGATTCGGTCCTCGAAGTCATCTACTTGGTGTTCAACGAGGGTTACTCCGCGACGGCCGGCGACGACCTGGTGCGTCCGGCCCTGTGCGAGGACGCGCTGCGGCTCGCGCGCGTCCTCGCGGCGCTGATGCCCGAGGAGCCAGAAGTCCACGGCCTGGCCGCGCTCCTGGAACTCCAGGCGTCGCGCATCGCGGCCCGTACGGGTCCCGACGGCGAGCCGGTGCTGCTCGCCGACCAGAACCGCGCCAGGTGGAACCGCATGCTCATCCGCCGTGGCTTCGAGGCCCTGCACCGCGCGGGCCGCGGTCCGTACTCCGTCCAGGCCGCGATCGCCGCGTGCCACGCCCGGGCGATCTTCCCCCACAGCCTTCGGCGTGGGGGTGCCCCCACCAAGGACACGGACTGGGCGATGATCGCCGCGCTGTACGGGCGGCTGGTGGCACTGGTCCCGTCCCCCGTGGTCGAGCTGAACCGGGCGGTCGCCGTCTCGATGTCGGAGGGAGCGGCGGCCGCCCTGACGCTGGTGGACGCCCTGGCCGACGAACCGGCGCTGAAGGACTACCACTTGCTGCCGAGCGTCCGAGGAGACCTGCTGGAGCGTCTGGGGCGGGGGGAGGAGGCGCGCGCGGAGTTCGAGAGGGCGGCTTCCCTGACCCGCAACGCACGCGAGCGGGAACTGCTGCTGAAGAGAGCCGGTGGTGCCGAACCGGTGGAGAAGCGGCCGGAACGCAAGATCACTCCCTATAGGGTTACTGGCAGGTAATGACCGACCTGCACCAGGGGGAAGCTCTCATGCTTCGACGTATGTCCACGATCGCCGTGACCGCCGTGATGACCGGTGGCGTTCTTCTCACGGCTCTGCCGGCGCACGCCGCCACGACCGCCGGCCCGCAGGCCGTGGCCGCTCGCGGCGGTGCCATCACCGTCGACATCGAAGAGCTGCGCAAGCAGTCCGCCGGCCTGAGGGCCAAGGCCAAGCAGCTGGACCGGCTGGGCGAGCGCGAGGCGGCGAAGCGCGCCCGCGCCCAGGCCGAGGCGATCGACCGGAGGGTCAAGCAGCTCATCGACGCCGAGACCAGCGTGTAATCCGCTCCACCGCACTCCGTCGCCCGCCCCCGCATCCGCCGGGGGCGGGCGATGTGCCGTCCTGCGCCCCGAAGGCGGGGTCGCTGGCTTACGATCACCGCTGACGGCTCGGTCTTCTCCGCCGACGTCCGCCCCCGCCCCATGGAGGTCAACCGTGTCCAGGACGGCCAAGGGCCACCGCGCCCGCCGCTTCCGTACCCTCACCGCCGCCGGTGCCGCGGCAGCCGGACTGTTCCTCGCCGCCGGCTGTTCCTCGGGCGACGAAGGGCCGGGCGAGGCCGCCGGCGGCGTGCCCGTGGTCGAGAAGGGCAAGCTGACCACCTGTACCCACCTGCCGTACCCGCCGTTCCAGTCGGAGCAGGACGGCGAGGTCGTCGGCTTCGACGTGGCGCTCGTCGATCTCGTGGCCAAGAACCTCGGGGTCGAGCAGAAGATCCTCGACACGCCGTTCGAGAACTTCAAGACGGGCGCGTTCCTCAACTCCGGCGAGTGCGACCTCGCCGCCGCCGGCATGACCATCACCGACGAGCGCAAGAAGAACGTCGACTTCTCCGTGCCGTACTTCGATGCCACCCAGGCACTGCTGGCGACCAGGAAGAGCGGCGTCACCTCGCTGGACGAGGTCAGGTCCGAGAAGAAGAAGCTGGGGGCGCAGGCCGAGACGACCGGCGAGAGCTACGCCACGAGCAAGGGCTTCGACCCGGTGGCGTTCGAGAGTTCCGACGCCGTACTGAACGGGCTGCGCACCGGTCAGGTCGACGCCGTCGTCATCGACTACCCCGTCGTGCGGGGCTGGCTCAAGGACAAGGCCAACGCCGACCAGTTCGTCCTCGGCCAGAACATCGAGACCGGCGAGAAGTACGGGTTCTCGGTGAAGAAGGGCAACACCGGACTGAAGGCGGCCATCGACAAGGCCATCACCGACGCCAAGGCCGACGGCACGTACAAGAAGATCTACGAGAAGTGGATCGGACCGATGCCCAAGGCCACCCGGTCGTGACCTCCCGTCTCTCCAGGCGGCAGCGGCGCCGCGTCTCGCAGGGCATCCAGTACGCCCTCTTCGTGGCGGTCCTGGTCCTGCTCGGCTTCCTGGCCGACTGGGACCGGCTGCAGAACCAGTTCGCGCAGAAGGACCTGGTCGCGGAGCTCTTCCCGGAGATCATCACCACCGCCCTGCGCAACACGGTGGTGTACACGCTCTCCGGGTTCGCGTTCGGGCTCGTACTCGGCCTGGTCGTCGCGCTGATGCGGCTGTCGTCCGTGGCCCCCTACCGGTGGGTCGCGAGCGTCTACATCGAGATCTTCCGCGGCCTGCCCGCCCTGCTGATCCTCATCTTCGTGGGCGTCGCGGTGCCGCTGGCGTTCCCGGGCACCGAGATTCCCGGCGGTACGTACGGCAAGGTCGCCCTCGGCCTCGGTCTGGTCGCCGCCGCCTACATGGCCGAGACCATCAGGGCGGGCATCCAGGCCGTGCCCAAGGGACAGATGGAGGCGGCCCGTTCGCTGGGCTTCTCGCATGCCCGGGCGATGATTTCGGTGATCATCCCGCAGGCGTTCCGCATCGTCATCCCGCCGCTGACCAACGAACTCGTCCTGCTGTTCAAGGACTCCTCGCTGGTGCTGTTCCTCGGCATCACCCTCAATGAGCGGGAACTGACCAAGTTCGGCAGGGACCTGGCCAGCCAGACCGCCAACTCCACCCCGATCCTCGTCGCGGGGCTGTGCTACCTGATCGTGACGGTGCCGCTGAGCTTCGTGGTGCGCCGCCTGGAAGCCCGCGCCGACAAGGCCAAGTGAGGACGAGCAGATGCCACAGCCCGAGATCGAGATCCGCGCCCTGCACAAGTCGTTCGGGGACAACCACGTCCTGCGCGGCATCGACCTGGAGGTCGCCCGGGGCGACGTGGTGTGCGTCATCGGGCCCTCCGGCTCGGGCAAGTCGACGCTGCTGCGCTGTGTGAACCTGCTGGAGGAGCCCAGCTCGGGCCAGGTCTTCGTCGGTGGCACCGAGGTCACCGACGTCGAGGTGGACATCGACGCGGTACGCCGCCGTATCGGCATGGTCTTCCAGCAGTTCAACCTCTTCCCGCACGTGACCGTGACCGAGAACCTCGTCCTCCCCCAGCGGCGGGTGCTGGGCCGGGGCAAGGCCGAGGCCGCCGAGGTGGCCCGGGCGAACCTGGAGCGGGTCGGGCTGGCCGACAAGGCCGACGCCTACCCGGCGCAGCTGTCCGGCGGGCAGCAGCAGCGGGTGGCCATCGCCCGCGCGCTGGCCATGGGGCCCGAGGTGATGCTCTTCGACGAGCCCACCTCCGCCCTCGACCCGGAGCTCGTCGGCGACGTGCTCGCGGTCATGCGGGTGCTCGCCTCGGAGGGCATGACGATGATGGTCGTCACCCACGAGATGAGCTTCGCCCGGGAGGTCGCCGACCGGGTCGTGTTCATGGACGGCGGGGTGATCGTCGAGGAGGGCCCGGCCGCGCAGGTCGTGGGCGATCCCCGGCACGAGCGGACCAGGAACTTCCTCAACCGCATCCTGGACCCGTCCGCCGCCGCGGCGCCGGGCTCGGACCCCGGCGTGGCCGGGCCCGCGAAGGACTGACCCGGCGGGCCCGTGGGCCGCCGGGTTCAGCGGGCCGTCGGGTAGCAGTGCGCGGGGGCCTGGGGAATGTCGAGGTCCGGGCGCCAGGCGCGCAGTACGGACGCCGACGGTACGAAGAGGTCCTTGGGCACGTCGTCGGCCCCGAACCACTCCCACCGCACGATCTTGTGCGGCTCGGTGACGCGCGGCGCGCCCGTGGCGCTCTCCAGCACCGCGGCGGCCGTGACGCGGGTGACGCCGCGGGCGCCGTCCGCAACGCCCTCCGTGACGCCGTCCATGAGTACGGCGACGATGCGGACCGCGGCGGCGTCGGCGCGCAGCGAGGTCTCCTCCGCCAGCTCGCGCACGGCGGCCTCCTCGAAGCTCTCGCCGGGGTCGACCTTGCCGCCCGGGAGCTCCCAGCGGCCGTCGTGCGCGAGGCCCAGCAGGATGCGGCCCTCGGGACCCGTGACGACGACCCCTACGCCGGTCAGGCTGTTCGGCGTGGGGCGGACCCGCTCGGGGCGCTCGGCGGCGGCAGCCGGGTGGGCCGTCATGTGTACCTCCTGGTCCGGAACGGGCGCGGGTGCCTGAGGGAGGATAGCGGGCACACGGGGCCCGGGACGGCGGGGTGCCCGCGGCGCTTTCCCCGACCCGAGCTCCGCCCCTCGATCGCCCCCCGACTTCGTCCGGGGCCCCCGACGGGCCGAAAGTTGCCGCAAGCGGCACTGTCCGGCCCGTCCGGCGATTGAGGACAACGCCCGGGGGCGTCCGGGGGGCAGACCCTCAGGCGGCGGCCCCGGCCCTGGCCTTGCGGGCCGCGATCCACGCGTACACCAGCACCCCCGCGAACAGGAACAGCACACCCTGGTAGACCGCCGCGTAGCCCGAGCCCGCGACCAGCCACATCGAGAAGCCGAAGGCGAGGGCCGCGAGGACCGCGTCGCGGACCAGGCGGCGGCGGTCGACGCGGGCCGACCGGCCGGAGGCGAGGAAGTAGATCTGGGCGGCCGTGGACAGCAGGTACGGGACGGTGGCCGTGAAGGTCGTGACCAGGACCAGGACCTCGAAGACGCCCTCGGAGCCCATCGTGTAGTTGTAGACGGTGAGGAGCGAGGCCAGGACGGCCGTGACCAGGACGCCGACCGTCGGGACCCCGCGCCGCTTCGTGGCGAACACGGCGGGGAAGAGGCCGTCCTTCGCGGCGGCGTACGGCGTCTGCGCGCTCAGCAGCGTCCAGCCGTTGAGCGCGCCGACCATGGAGACCAGGGCGGCGCAGGCGACGGCGGTGCCGCCCCACGAGCCGCCGAACATCGCGTTCACGGCGTCGGAGAAGGGCGCCGTGGAACCGACCAGTTTGTCGTGGGCGACGGTGCCGAAGACCGCGAGCGTACCCAGCAGATAGATGAAGGCGGCGCCCAGCGTGCCGAGGATGGTGGCGCGGCCGACGTTGCGCCGCGGGTCGCGGACCTCGCCGGCGCTGACGGCGGCGGACTCCACGCCGAGGTAGCTGAAGAGCAGGATGGCGGCGGAGGCGGAGACGGCGCCGAGCGGGCCCTGGTCGCTCGCCTGGAACGGGCCGAGGTTGGACGGGTCGAAGAAGAAGAGCCCGCCGACGGCGACGAGCAGCAGCGGAGCGAACTTCAGGACCGTCGCCACGAGCTGGACCGCACCGACGTAGCGCGTGCCGGCCAGGTTGGCGAGGGCGGGCAGCCACTGGAGCACCAGCGCGGCCGTGATCGTGGCGGCGACGGAGCCGTGGACGGGTATGAGGACGTCGAGGTAGCCGACGGCGGCCACCGCGAGCGCGGCGTTGGACACCCAGGTGGTGATCCAGTAGCTCCAGGCGGCGAGGAAGCCGGCGAAGTCGCCGAAGGCCTCGCGGGCGTAGACGTACGGACCGCCGGTCCGCGGGTGCCTCTCGGCGAGCCGTCCGAAGACCAGGGCCAGCGCGATCGCGCCGAGGGTCAGCACTCCGAAGGCGACCAGGCTGATGGTGCCGAAGGGGGCGACGGAGGCGGGCAGCAGGAAGATTCCGCCGCCGATGATGTTGCCCATGACCAGGGCGGTCGCCACCGGGAGCCCGAAGCGCCGGGCGTGCTTGCCGGCCTCGTCGGCGTTGCCCGCCGGGGTGCCTGTGGGGGTGACTGCGGGGGGTGGGGTGGTCAGGGTGGTCATGGGGGGGTGCGCCTCTCTCCGTGCCAAAGCCCGACCATGCTCCGGTACGGGAAACAGGGCACCAAATCAGCCGGATTTATCCTGTACGGCACCGTCGCTGACCGGAAAAGGTCCTTCCGCTTCCGTTTCTGACCGGGAATCCTCCACCGTCGTCAGCGGCACCTGCGGCCCCTGGCACTCGCGCAGCCAGCGCCGCAGCACCCGGTGCACCTGCTCGGCCCCGGCCGGCTCCCGCCCGTCGGCGACGGGCGGGGAGAGGGTGTACGGCGACATCAGGAAGGGCCGGGCCTGTTCGCCGCCGAGGCCGCCGTGCGAGCCGATCTGTTCCTCGAAGGCGTGTACGCGTCCGGTGTCCGGGTCGTACCAGGAGTTCACCATGATGTCGGCGACATGGGGGAAGCCGTCGGTCCGGCGTACGGCGTCGGCGGCGCCCGGGCCGAACACCGCCAGCGGCCCGGTGTCGCCCGTGCTGTCGTCGTCGAGGCGCAGCTGCGCGCCGCCGGCCCCGAGCACCAGTGCGCCGTGCTCCTCGCTCCGTACCAGCAGGAAGCCGATGCCGGGGTGGTTGGCGAGCGTCGTCAGCAGCGCGGGGTGGTGGCGGTCGATCTGCTCGCGCGTCGCCCGGCCCGCGACGTCGGGGAAGGAGATGAGCCCCAGGTTGCCCGAGGCCAGCACCACCGGGTCGGTGCCGGGCTCCGGGCGCTCCTCCTCGTCGTCGGCCACCGGGCGGTGCAGCGCGGTCCGCACGGCGTCGCGCGCCTCCGACGCGCTGACGGTGCGCGCCGCACGGCGCGGGACGGGCAGTCCGCAGCCGGCCCTGACGAGGTTCGCGAGGGTGAGTCCGTAGGCGCCCTCGAAGGTCTCCCCCGGGCTCTGCCCGTGGTCGGAGAGGAGGACGATCCGGTACGCGCGCGGGGCGTGCTCGGCGACCTTGGCTATCAGCCCCAGCGACCGGTCGAGCCGCTCCAGGACCTTCAGCGCGTCCGGGCTGTGCGGCCCGGAGTGGTGCGCCACCTCGTCGTACGCGACGAGGTCGGCGTAGACGGCGGTACGTCCGGCGAGCATGTCGCCGAGCACCGCGGCGACCACCACGTCGCGCTCGACGACGGTCGCGAAGGCCCTGATGAAGGGGTAGAAGCCGCCCCGCTTCACGCGCGGGCTGTCGCTGCGCAGCCACGCGGCGGTCGACTGGCCGATCTCCCGGACGGCCTCGGCGACGAAGGACATGACGGTGCGTACCGTATTGGCGGGGTCGGAGAAGTACGCGAAGTAGCCGGCCCGGGACCGGTTGGACCTGCCGCGCCTGGCGGCGATCGACAGGACGAGGGCGAGCTGGTCGGCGCCGCCGCTGAAGAGGTTGCCGCGGCTCGCGCCGTCGAAGGTGAGCAGTCCGCCGTCACCGGTGCGTTCGATCGCGCGGCGCTGTATCAGGGCCGCGCTGGCGGGGCGGCTGGAGACGACGACCTCGCCGCTCTCCTTCTCGTACCAGCGGAAGGCGGGGACGTCGAAGTTCGAGCCGTGCAGGATGCCGAGCTGGCTGGCGCCGGTCTGGCTGGACCAGTCGGTGCGCCACGGGGTCAGCCGGTGGGTGGGTTCGTCGCCGCCGAGCCAGGCGGCGACGGTCGGCATCAGCCCGTCGGCGACCGCCTCGCGCAGCACCTCGTGGCCGACACCGTCGAGTTGCAGGAAGAGCGTGCCGGGCAGTCCGTTGCGCCCGTCGTCGCCGACCCGCCGGTGGCGGCGGTGCGCGAGCCGGTAGAGCCTGCGCCGGTACGCGCCGTCGTCGCGCACCGCGAGCGCCCCGGAGGTGGCCGACGCGACGGCGGACATGACGGCGGCGACGACCACGGCGGTCTCCGGATCGGCCTCGCCGCGCCCGTCGGGGACGAGGCTGAGCGCGACGAGCAGCAGGGAGCCGTTGAGGAAGAAGGCGAGCAGGCCGACGACGAGCGCGGGGACGAGCAGCAGCGCGCGTACGGCCAGGGGCCAGACCAGGGCGCCGAGCAGTCCGAAGGCGCCGGCGCCCCAGACCGCGGTGAGCGCGACCCGGGTGATGCTGTCGCCGTTGTCGTCCTGGAGCTGGAAGTCCGGCAGGATGCCGGCGAGCGCCAGCATCGTGAGCGTCGACACGGCCCATACCGTGGTCACCCGCAGCAGGGCGCTGCCCGCGCTGCGCCATCGCCCTCGGACCACGCCGTTCCCACCTCACGTTCCGGGCCGCACCCGGGCCCGCTTCCCAGCCTGGCACAGCGGGACGGGACCGCCCCGGTTGTCCGCGCCGGTGGGGAGGACGGCCGCGTCCAGAGGAAAGCGTCAGACAGATTCGGACAGAAGCGCGTCCGGAGGAGAAGCGGAGAGGACCAGTGCGCCGGAAACGGTCAGCAGCCGTCGTACCCGGCCGTGGGCATCGACAGTCTCCGGTGCACTCCGGCCTTCATGGCGGCGCTGTACGCGGGCTCGTCGAGGTCCGCGGTCTCCAGGCGTACGCCCCGGCGCTCGCACTCCGCGGAGAATTCCGCCACCGAGGTCAGCGCCCGCGCCAGCACGCGCTCGTTGGGCGCGACGAAGAGGTCCACCGCGCCCGCCTCGATGTCCGCCCACAGTCCGCGGTGGTCGGGGCGCATGCCGTAGAAGAGCAGCTGCCGTGTGACGACATAGCCCTTGTCGGCGGCCCAGCGCGCGCACATCGCCTGCTGACTGCGGGTGTCCACCAGGAACGGATCCGTGTCGAGCTCCTCGAGCGGAGTCAGGCTGGCGATGACTGCCACGCGTACCTCGTCCATGCCCCGCCCCCTCGCACTGACTGCCGTCGCCGACGACCCTACTCCCGATCGTGTCCCGGGGAGGAGGCGCGGTGCGGCGCACTCGTGCGTCGGCCCGGAAGCGCTCGGGGACGGCTCACGGAGGCGTGGAGTACCCGCACGCATGGCAGATCCTCCAGCCGTCCTGGGTGACCGCCAGGACTCCCCCGCAGCGCGGGCACCGTACGGAGTGCGTGGTCATGGCGCCGCCCTCCCCTCCGTTCCCGGATTGCTACCCCCGCTCGTCCATGAGCAGACCCGGCGGCGGAACCGGTGACGGACCCGGTTCCTTCACGCACCCGTCGGGGCATCCGTGACCGCCCGGACCGGTACCGCCTACGCTCGTACCGGAGACATCCCCCAGCGAGGAGGCCGTTCGTGTCGGTGGAGATCACCTGGTGGGGGCACGCCACCTGCACCGTCGCGGACTCCGGGACGCGGCTGCTGACCGACCCCCTCTTCGCGCGGCGCCTCGCCCACCTGCGCCGCAGGCGCGGGGCGCTGCCGCCGCCCGAGGCCGCCGAGGCCGAAGCCGTGCTCGTCTCGCACCTGCACTCCGACCATCTGCACCTGCCGTCGCTGCGCCGCCTGGCGCCCGGCACCGCAGTGGTCGTGCCGCGCGGCGCCGCGCGGGCCGTGCCCGGTCTGCGCAGGCTCTCCGGGCTCGGGCTGCGCATCACCGAGGTGGAGCCGGGTGACGAGGTGCGGGTGGAGAACCTGGTCGTACGGGCGGTCCCGGCGCTGCACGACGGGCGGCGGCTGCCGCTGGGGCCGCACCGCGCCCCCGCGCTCGGTTACGTCGTCACCGGTGAAGCACGCACGTACTTCGCCGGGGACACCGGGCTCTTCGACGGCATGGCCGACGCCGTGGGGCCCGTCGACGTGGCCCTGCTTCCGGTGGGCGGCTGGGGGCCCTTCCTGGGGCACGGGCACCTGGACGCGCGGCGGGCGGCGCAGGCGCTCGCGCGGATCGCGCCGCGCTCGGCCGTGCCGGTGCACTACGGAACGTACTGGCCGATCGGGATGGACGGGATCAGGCCGCACGAGTTCCACTCCCCGGGCGACGAGTTCGTGCGGCAGGCGGCGCGGCTCGCGCCGGAGGTCGCGGTGCACCGGCTCGGGCACGGCGAGAGTGTCCGGCCGGAGGCCGGCCGGTGATCCACGCCGCGCTCGCGCAGGACGTGGTGCGCCAGGTGCCCCCGGAGTCGACCCAGCAGGCGATCGGTTATCCGGCACTGTTCCTGCTGGTGCTGCTGGGATCGCTGGTGCCGGTGGTGCCGACGGGTGCGCTGGTGAGCACGGCCGCCGTGGTGGCCTTCCACCACAGCGACCCGTTCGCCCTGCTCGTCGTCTTCGCGCTGGCGGCGTCCGCCGCGTTCCTGGGCGACATCGGCCTGTACTGGCTCGGCCTGCGCGGGGTCCGCTCGAGGAACGGCTCCCGTCTGCTGGAGACGCTGCGCGGCCGGGCCGCTCCCGACCGTCTCGAACAGGCGCGGCGCACACTGCGCGAGCACGGGTCGCAGGTGCTGGTGCTCTCCCGCCTCGTGCCGGCCGGACGGATACCGGTGATGCTCGCCTGCCTGCTGTCGACGATGCCGATGCGCGGGTTCGCCCGGGGCGACGCCCCGGCGTGCCTCGCCTGGGCGGCGGCGTACCAGCTGATCGGCATCCTCGGCGGCTCGCTCTTCCCCGAGCCGTGGCAGGGCGTGGTCGCGGCGGTGGCGCTGGCGCTGCTGATCAGCGGGGCGCCGACGGTGTGGCGCAGGCTGCGGGGCGCGTAGCACCGGACTGCCGGACGCGGCATCCCCACGGCCGGGCGCGGCGCCTGTGACGTACCGTCAGGGCTCCAGTACGCGTGAGCCGCCGATCGGCAGGTCCCACAACTGCTCGCGCGGCCGGCCCGCCTCCTGCCAGGCCGCGCGCACCCGGGTCAGCGGCTCCAGGACCGGCTCGGCGGAGAGGACGAAGGTGCCCCAGTGCATGGGCGCCATGCGCGCCGCCCCGAGGTCCTGGCACGCCTGCACGGCCTCTTCCGGGTCGGTGTGCACGTCGCTGAGCCACCAGCGCGGGTCGTACGCGCCGATGGGAAGCAGCGCGAGGTCGATGCCGGGGTGGCGGGCGCCGATCTCCTTGAACCAGTGGCCGTAGCCGGTGTCGCCCGCGAAGTAGACGCTCTGCCCCCGGCCCTGATGGTCCGTGAGCACCCAGCCGCCCCACAGGGAGCGGCAGGTGTCGGTGAGGGAGCGCTTGCTCCAGTGGTGGGCGGGGACGAAGTTGAAGCGCACGCCGCCCAGTTCGGCGGCCTCCCACCAGTCGAGCTCGGTGACCCGGGTGAAGCCGCGGCGCCGGCACCAGCGGGCCAGCCCCGCCGGGACGAAGAGCGGTGTGTCGCGCGGGAGGCGCTTGAGGGTGGGGGCGTCCAGGTGGTCGTAGTGGTTGTGGCTGATGACCACGGCGTCGATCCGCGGCAGGTCCTCCCAGGGCACGCCGACGGGTGTGACGCGGGCCGGCGTGCCGAGGATCTTCCGTGACCAGACGGGGTCGGTGAGGACCGTGAGCCCGCCGATGCGCACGACCCAGCTGGCGTGCCCCGCCCAGGTGACGGCGAGGGTGGAGGTCCCGACGGCGGGCAACGGGCCGGGTTCGTAGGGCAGCAGCGCGATGTCGCGCAGTCCTTCGGGGCTCGGCCGTATGGCGCCCTCGCGGGCGAATCTGGCGAAGCCCTTCACACCGGGGAGCGGGGTGGTGAGGCGGTCGGCGAACGACCGGGGCCAGGAGCGGACCTCACCGAGGGGCCGGGGCGGGGCGGGTGCGCCGGGGGCGGCGGGGGCGCCGGGAGGGGCGGGGGTGGCGAGAGAGCGCTCGGCCTGCTGCTGCGTCTCCGTCATCAAGGGTGCTCCGTTCGGTGGCGTAAGCCGGCGTAGGGTCATCGAAGTTCGTCGAAGGCCCTTACGAACGTGCTCAACGCTCGGGCCACGTGCGGCAATTCCAGTGGGTCGGCTGCTGTAAGGGACTCCAGACGCTGCTCCGGGGTTGACCCGAGCAGCGGGGCGGTGGCGATCCGGACGCGCAGCGCGCTCATTTCGTCGCCGAACCGGTGCCCCCCGGGGACGAGGCTGTCCAGCCGTGCGCTCAGGTACTCCTCCAGGTCCATGGAGTCGGTGACCCCCCGGGCGGCGAGCCCGGCGCGCAGCGGTCCGAGGTCGGCGTACAGGTGGCGGCCGGCGTGCGGCGGGCGGGCGAGCGCGCCGGAGGCGAGAACCGCGTGGTGGGCGGCGGCGGCCACCCGCGCGTGCAGCGCGGCGGCGGCCCGGATCCTGGCGGTGACGGGTCCGGGCTCACCGAGCGCGTACGTCGCCGCCTCGGCGACCGGCCCCGGCACGACGGCGCCGATCGCCATCAGGAGGTCGAGGGTCCTGGCACGCAGTGCCGCGCCCGCCCCGGTGAGGGGGCAGCGGGCGACAGCCGCCGGCCAGCTCGCCGGCGTGTACGCCCCGGCCAGGTCGGCCAGGACGGTCACCCGGCCGGGGAACATCTCCGCGGGACTGAGGAACACCGTCTCCTGCGGCCGGTGCAGGGTGTCGCCCCAGGTCTCGTCGCTGACGATGTGCAGGCCCTCGGAGACCGCCGCCTCGCAGACCTCGTGCACGAGCTCGGGCGGGGCGACGGTGGCGGTCGGGTCGTCGGGGACGCAGAGCAGCAGCAGGCGCGGGTCGCCGCCCTCGTCGCGGACCCGCCGTACGGTTTCGAGCAGCGCGAACGGATCGGGTATGCCGCCGCACTCGGCCGGTGCCGGCACGTGGTAGGCCGTCCGGCCGAGCATCGTGGCCTGCGGCACCCACCAGGCGGGGCAGGGCCGCGGCAGCAGGACGTCGCCGCCGGCGGCCGCCATCAGTGCGAACAGCAGCGGCTGCGCGCCGGGCGCGGCGGCCACGCACTCCGCGTCGGCGTGCAGCCCGAGCGCACCTCCAGCAGTCCGCGCCCGGCGGCTTCCAGCCAGTCGCGCCAGCGGGCGACGAGACGCAGCCGCAGCACGGGGTCCAGCTCGCCG